>JAYSVZ010000301.1:0-5726 GCA_043718305.1 Planctomycetota bacterium
TCGATCGGAGCCCCATCGGCCCCGATGATCGTCGCCTCGTGACTGGCGGGGAGGAACCCGCTGCCGAACGCCTCCATCCCACCGACCGGAACGTGACCAAAGCCCAAGACGACATACCCCGGCAAGTTTTCACTCTCACTCCCCAGTCCATAATTCATCCACGCCCCGAGGCTCGGTCGCCCCGCCAGGTTATGCCCCGTGTGCAGGTACAACACCCCCGTCGAATGAATCGGCAGGTCAGCCTTCATCGATCGAATGACCGCGATGTCATCGACGCACCCGGCGATATGCGGGAAGAGGTCACTGACCCATGTCCCTGATTCCCCATGCTGGGAGAACTTCCAGGGGCTGCGTTGCCACTTGCGCGACGGGTCACCGGACCAAGGTTCGCCGACATGCTTTTCGAGTGCCGGTTTGGGGTCGAACGAATCGACATGCGAGACGCCGCCGTCCATGAACAGGAAGATGATGCTCTTCGCTTGCGGTGCGAAATGCGGCGCGCGCGCCGTCGCCCCGAAGGCCGATTGCTGAGCCAAGCCTGAGAAGGCGAGAGCCCCGAACCCAGTGGCCGCACCAGCCAGCATCGCCCGCCGCGATTGAGGACGCGGTCCACAGCCGGGACACTGGCCGAAAGTCGAAACGAGATTCTTCATGGCTGGTGGCCCTGCGAATGGACGCCGTTCGGTGAACCTACATGCTGGGAAGGCATTGCTGGAAAGCCTGGCGTGGCGGTTCTCTGCAGGCCCTCCGAGGTCATCTCCAGCATCACTGCCGAGCAGCCCGGTTGCCTTGCCAACCAGGTGGTTCCGGCTTCGTGGCCCATGACGTTGACGGCAGTGGCGTAGCTATCGGCTTGCCAGCCGGTGGGGGCGATGACGGTCGTGCTGGAGCGGCGGGTCAGGCCCCATCCGGTCTGGGGATCGACGATGTGCGAGTACCGGGTTCCATCAATGTCGACGAACTGCTTCGCGTCACCGCTGGTCGTGACCGCACAGTTTCTTAGAGTGAGTGATTGAGCCTCGGGATCAGACTCGTTGCCCGCCAGACCGGCGACGGTGATCCGCCAGCCCTCACGGCCGGGGGGCGGGTCGCCCACCAGAACATCGCCGCTGGCATCGATCAGCACACACCGCAAGCCTCGGGCCGCAAGCAGTTCCGCAGCCTCATCGAGGGCATAACCCGCAGCGATCCCGCCCAGGTCGATCTGCATCTCTGCTTGCCCGAATTCCACAGTTTGTGCCAGCGGGTCGAGGCCCACTTTCCGCCAATCGACTTTCTTCAAGGCTGCCTGCAAGGCGGCTTCAGGGGGCAGCCGCTTCTGTCGTCGGGCTGTCCGCCAAAGCTCCACGACCGGTCCGACCGTCACATTAAAGGCTCCCTCGGTCTGTTCAGCCAGCGTCACTGCATGCGCCAGGACTGTGAACAATTCCGCAGAAACGCGGACCGGCTTTCCGGGACCACTGGCCTCGCAGAGTCGCGAAAGCTCGCTTTCGGTGTTGTAGTCGCTCATCACGCAATCAAGGAATTGGACGCGATCGACGACGGCTTCGATCGCACTGGAGGCCACCTGTTCATCTGGAGCATAGAGCGCGATGTGGTACTTCATACCCATCGCGACGAAGTCGGTTTCGAAGCGATGCAAGGGAAGCCGAACCGCAGCGGGCGGCGGCGGGAGGGCAGCCAACTCCCCGGCCCCAGCGAAGCTGGTTAGCAGTGCCCAGAGGACCGCCGCGATTAAGCACCACGCGGGCGAGAGTGAGCCGGAAGGGAAGCCATTGTCGGCGATTTCTCCGAAATCGCCGGGCGAGCGCAGCAAGCCGTCGAAGGAACTGGGGGGGGCGGGGGTCTTCTGGTCATGCACCCTCACCCCTAGCCCCTCTCCCAGGGGGAGAGGGGAGCCGGAAGGGGGGGGCATTTCAGAGCGTGGGCCAAATAACATGACGACCTCGGGCCGTGGTTCACGGTGATCCGCGTGTGTGCAGCTTGTCAGTCCAAGAGCGTTTCGGCTTCGCGGGCATCGGCTGAATCTCTCCCGACTCGCCGGATCAAACACGTGGCATGGGCGTCTCGCCCATGCATTGTTCTTGGAATGCACGGGCGGGACGCCCGTGCCACGGGGGATTTTCAACGGCCCCTACAACCCGTACTTGAGCGTGGTGGGGAAGAACGGAATGCGGGCGGCTTTCTTCTTGTCGCCCTCGACGTTCTCGTCCGGCTTCTCGTCGCCCTTTTTCTCGTCACTCTTTTTCTCGTCGGTCGCTGGAGCCGCAGCGTCGGCGGGCTTGGCCTCAGCGGCCTTGGCGATCTCCTGGTCAATCACTTCGCGGGCCTTCTTCAACTGGGCGTCGTCAAAGCTGCTCGGGATCGGTTCTTTGCTGATCACGTCGCGCTTCGCCCGATCAAAGTTGAAGTTCCGCATCTGCTCCAAGGAGAACTCCAGCTTCATCCCGTCATTGGGCATGACGCCCCATTTGTCGGCATCGGTCTCGCCGGGGAAGCGGTGAATCTTCTCTTTGCTCGGGCGATAATACGACGCCGTCGTCAGCTTGAGCTTGCTCTTGCCGTCCTCGACATCCAGGGTGTTTTGCACGCTCCCTTTGCCCCAGGTCCGCTCGCCGACCACGATGCCGCGTTTGTGATCCTGCAAGGCGGCAGCCAGGATCTCACTGGCCGAGGCGCTGTACCGGTTCGTGATCACAGCGATTGGAAAGCCGGTGAACGTTCCGGCCTTCTTCGCGGTCCGCGTCACGGGGCGGCTGTTGCGGCCTTCGGTGGAGACGATCACTCCGTCTTCGAGGAACAGATCGGCAATCTCGACCGCTGTCTGCAAATAGCCGCCGGGGTTGAAGCGAACATCAATGATCAGGCCCTTCATGCCGTCGGCCTTGAGCGTCTTCAAAGCGGCTCGCATCTCAGCTCCGCTGCGACTGGTGAAGTGCGTCAGCCGGACGTAGCCAATCTTCTTCTCCGCATCGAGCATGAAGTTCCAGGTGCCGTCCGACTTGTACGAATCGCCCAGAGCTGAGTCGAGATGGATCACTTCTCGCTTGAGGTCGACGTACTGTGTTTCCGGTGAATCGCCGCGGGTGTAGCCGACTTTGACGACCTCGCCGGGCTTCCCGCGCAAGATGGCAATGGCCGAGTCCATCTCGCGGTCCTTGTCAAAGTCGCTGACTTTTTTGCCAGCCACCTCCACAATCCGGTCGCCCGCCTGAATGCCCGCTTTGTAGGCGGGGCTTCCCGGGAGTGGCGTCGAGACCTCGATCGCACGGACGTTCTCGATGAACCGGACCTGAATCCCGACCCCGACGAACTCCTGGTCGACCGACTCGTTGAACTTGGCCAGCTCTTCCGGGCTGATGTAGTCCGAGTACGGGTCGAGGTCGGTCAGCATTCCGCGAATCGCCGACTCGATCAACTGCCGGCGGTCGACATCTTTGACGTAGTTCTGATCGATCTCGTCAAAGGTGTCGACGAAGACCTGCATCAGCTCGAAATACTCATCCTTCGCGGGCTTCACAGCCTCGTCACCACGGGCCATCGGGGCCAGCCCCAACCCAGCCAGTCCGAAACCAGCCACCAGCCCCAGGCCCGCGATTCGCGTCCAAACAGTCCGCATGATTCGTCCTTCGTCCGTGTGTCACCCAGGCCAGCTCCGGGCTGAACTTGGTCGTCTGAAAACGTGGTCGTCCGCACTCACTGATCTTACGGCGGGGGACGTTGACCAGCAAGACGGAGTCACCTGAGTTAAGCGACGGGTGGGTTTCGCAAGATCTCTCTGACCAGCCGGCCCGCCTGGCCATCGAGGAGCGTCGCTGCCCCATTCGGACGGGTAAACGCGATCTGGTCCGCCTCGAACCCGAACAGATGCAGCAGCGTCACGTGAAAGTCGGTGTGGCTCACCGGATCGAGAAGCGCCTTGTGACCGAACTCGTCGGTCGCTCCGTGGATGTGCCCCGCCTTCATGCCGCCCCCCGCGAACCACCAACTGAAGCCATACGTGTTGTGGTCTCGTCCGATGTTCTTCTCATTCTGGACCACCGGCAAGCGCCCCATCTCGCCGCCCCATTGGACCAGCGTGCTGTCCAGAAGTCCCCTCTGCTTGAGATCCCGCACGAGCGCCGTCGAGGGTTTGTCGATCTTTTTGCAGGTCGCCGGAAGCGCCGTCAGCAATGCCCCATGGTGGTCCCATTGCTGGGTCTGGGTGAACAGCTGCACGTAGCGGACGCCGCGTTCGACAAGTCGACGAGCGATGAGGCAGCGTGTCCCGAACTCGCGCGTGGCATCGTCATTCAGACCGTACATCTCAAGCGTCGCCTGGGTCTCTTGCGAGATGTCGAGGGCCTCCTTGGCCGATGACTGCATCCGGGCGGCAAGTTCGTAACTGGCGATGCGGGCCGAGAGATCGTTCTCGCCGGGATGGGTCTGAAGGTGGTCGCGATTGATCTCGCGCAGATAGTCGAGAAACTTCCCCTGCGGCTCACCCGCCAAATGCGGTGGCGGGTCGAGGTTCAGAATTCGCGGCTCCTTCGGTCGAATCACCGTCCCTTGAAACAACGACGGCAGCCACCCATTCGACCACATGTCGGTCCCCAGCACCGGCAGCCCGCCCGGATCGGTGAGCACACAATACGCAGGCAGATTCTGACTCTCGGTTCCCAGCCCATACGTCAACCACGACCCGAGCGAGGGCCGACCCACCGTGATGCGACCGGTGTTCAGGGCATACAGCGATTGCCCATGATTATTCACGTCGGTGTGCATCGACCGAACCAGCGTGATGTCATCCGCAATCGTCCCCAGCTCGGGCAGCAACTCACTCAGTTCCATCCCGCACTGCCCATGCTTGGCGAACTTCCACGGGCTGGCGTAGACCTTGGCACTCGACTCGGCGGCGTTGTCGTACTTGATCTCCCCCGGAAAGTTCTGCATGTGCAGCTTCTGCAGCTCCGGCTTCGGATCGGTCATGTCGATATGGCTGGGACCGCCCTGCATGTAGAGCGAGATCATCGCCTTGGCCTGCGGCTCGCGCGGTGACGATTTCGGGAGCAGATCGTACTTCGGCTTTTCGAGAGTCGGCTTCAGCGGAGCGGCCAGCAGCCCTTCCTGCTTGAGCAAGGCGACCAAGGCCACGCTGGCAACCACGCCTTGCGAGGCCAGAAAGTGCCGCCGCGAGCCACAAGCTGTGTTGAGCATGGGATGTCTCCAGCAGGCCAAAGCGAAGGGAGGGGGGACTCGATACGAGCGACACAAAATCGTACTGGAGGTCTCATTCGGATGCCATCGGAATCGTGGCGATTGGTTTTCAATCCGTGGCTGGTGCGTGCATCCCCATGAGGTGTATGCCGAACGGTCGGTTGCGATCTCGTGACCAAGCTCCCGCCTGTTCACGCCTATCCTGCCGTTCTTCGAACAGGAGGAGGCTCCTACCCCGGAAGCAGTTCGGGGCGGACCTGGCCTTCGCCGCTCATGGGGAACGGGCGTTGCTGCCGGTCGCGGACCAGCGTGTGCGGCGGGATTCCTAGCAGGTGCAGGGCTGTGGCCTGGATGTCTTTGGGGGAGACGGGCGTGTCGGCCACTTCGCCGCCGATCGAGTCGCTCCGTCCGACGACCTTGCCGCGTGGGATCCCGCCCCCGGCCAGGACCGTGGAGTAGACCTTGGACCAGTGGTGGCGGGCCGCTCCCACGGGGCCGGAGTCGATCTGCGGCGTCCGGCCATGCTCCGT
>JAYSVZ010000302.1:0-5714 GCA_043718305.1 Planctomycetota bacterium
CTCTCCGAAAGCGGCCCAGACGCCCGATCTGGCAGCCCTCCCCGAAATAGACCAAACCCAAACCGTCCGCCGAACCCCCAACCATACCAAAAACTGACAGCCTCTCCGCGATCCAACGTTGGTTCGCGGAGCGAAAGGCGACAGTTGTTTTTGACCATGTACTAAGCTGATCAGTGCGGACGCAGCACGAGGCGTTTCATCTCGGCCTCGATCCGCCGCAGCCCCTCATCGACAGTCACGATCGGCTGGTAGCCGAAGTCGCGGATGGCCGCATCGATGCGGTACGAGTGCGACTGGCTCAGTTGAGCGGCCAGGAAGCGGGTCATGCGTGGTTCGGAATCGATTCGAAGTAGAGTGTAGCCTGCTTCGAGGACCGCTCCGATGGCATGAGCGGTGCGGACTGAGATCCGCTTTTGAACGGGCGGCAGTCCCGCGACATGCAGCAACCGATTGACCCACTCCCAGAGCCGAACCGGTTCCGGCTCATTGATGAAGTAGGCCCGCCCCGCACACTTCGCTCCCGCACTCAGTGCATCCGCAGCTTGCCAGTGAGCGGCGGCGACATTCTCGACATAGGCCATCGAGATCTCGTTCGTTCCATCGCCGACCTGTCGCAACTGGCCATTCTTCGCTCGGTCGATCAGCCGGGGGATCAAGTGATTGTCGCGTGGTCCCCAGATCAGATGCGGACGAAGGGCGACGGTCAGAAGTCCTTCACAGTTCGCCTCCAGAACAGCCTGTTCGGCCAGGGCCTTGGTATGCGGGTAGTGGCACAAGTATCGCGTTGGGTAGGGGAGCGATTCATCGGCCTGGGCGTGCGGCTGGCCGCCGTAGACGACGCTGGGTGAACTGGTGTAAATCAACTTTCGTACGCCCTGCGCCCGACTCGCCGCTAAAAGCTTCTCCGTCCCCACCGTGTTGACCGAGTGGAACTTTTCCCACGAGCCCCAGATCCCGGGGACGGCTGCGGTGTGATAGACGGTCTCGACACCTTCGCAGGCTCGGAGGAGTGCCGCCTGGTCCGCCAGGTCGCCGATCGTGCATTCGACCCCCAGCGCGATCAAGTCTGGTTGAGGCGATCGCGACAGCACGCGCACTCGGTCCCCGCGAGCGACGAGTTGCTCGACCAGATGCCGACCGAGAAAGCCGGAGCCACCGCCGGTGACGAGGGATGAATTGTTCATAGGGCGGTGGGTCGTGGCCTTCCAGCTCCCCTCTCCCCCGGGAGACAGAATGGAAGGACCAGCGATCGCTGGGGTCGTGGGTGAGAGTGTTGGTGGCCGTTCCTTGTGGGGCGGTGTCCCGAACTCCAGAGCCAAACACAGTCAGGCTGGTCCGATGTCGAGCGTACGATATGTGGGTTTGGATGTCCACAAGGCGACCGTGGCGGTGGCGGAGTCTGGCTCGGCACCGGCGGAGGGGCTGGGGTCATGGGACCACCCCGCGATCCGCCAAAAGCCACTCCATTGAAGGCCCCCCTGGCTCGCAAAAACCATTCTACGCAACGGGGATGGAAAAATTGCCTACTTTTCAGATGCACACACCAGCGGCAAGATCGCCCTTTGGCGAGTAGCTCATTCAGACCCGGCTCTCGTATACTCCCGAATTGGTTCATCCTTTCGGGATTTCTCTCATGCTCGCCGGTCCCCTCCTGACTCGCGAGGCCATCACGGCCCCGCGACATCCAAAGTTGTTCCTCATCCGGGCGGGTTACCTCGCCGCGCTCGTCGTCCTCATGTACACCGCCGGGCAGGCCACGTTTGAGCGGCGGCCCGTGCTGACGCTCGGCGATTCGGCAGCCTTTGGCCGTTTCCTGTTTGACCTCTTCGCGATGGTCCAGCTCACGCTCGGGTCGGCAGCGGCCTTGCTGTTTTGTTCGAGCAATGTGTCGCAGGAGAAGGACAAACGGACGCTCGTGTTGCTGCTGATGACCGACCTGACGAACTTCGAACTCGTGGCTGGGAAGCTGGCCGCGAGCCTGCTGTTGGTAGTGATGTTGATCGGCGTCTCGTTGCCGATCTTTGCGTTGCTCTCGATCCTGGGCGGGATCTCGGTGGCTCAGATACTGTGGGTTGAGGCGGTCTGCCTGGCCACAGCGGCCCTCGTGGGAAGCTGGGCGACGCTGGTGGCGTACTGGCGGGACAAGACGTTTCAGACGCTCGCGATCTGCGTGATTGGAGCCTTGCTTTCCATCGGACTCGTCGAGGGAATCTCGGTCGTAGCGGGCCCCGTTGTACGTGAAACGCTCAATCCGTACCGGGCGATGGCGGCGGTTCTGAACCCTTTGGCGGCTCAACCGACTGTGGCTCAGCCGGTTCCCACAGCGCTAGTGCCGGTGCTGGTTCTCTCCTCGGTGGCAGCGCTCTTGGGACTCTTGACGATGCTGATGGTCCGCCGATGGAACCCCTCGCGATTTGCATTTGACCAGATGGCGGAACCAACTCCCGAAGAGATTGCCCAGGCCACCGCCCTCGATCTGGCCCCCGCCACACACCGCCGCGAACACCGCGACATCTGGAACCTGCCGCTCCTGTGGCGTGAGGTCTGCACGCGGGCGTATGGCCGCAAGATGATCTTCGTCAAGCTCGCCTATTTCGTGATGGCCGCGTTCATCATCTTCAATCTAGCCCAGTCGTATGACAGCCAGCAGATCATTCTGGGAATGATGACCCCGGTTGGGTTCGCGTTTGCATCGCTGAGCTTGGTGAGCCTGATTCTCGTCAACGCCCAAGCGGTCACGTCACTCACCTCCGAGCGTGACGGTCAGACGTTGGAGCTGTTGCTCGTCACGAACATCACGCCGAAAGAGTTCATCTTCGGAAAACTCGGCGGCATCTTCTTCAATGCCAAAGAGGCGATTCTCGTGCCGATGCTTCTGGTCGTGGCCCTCGCCCTGCGCGGCGAGTTCACCTTCGAAAGTGCCACCTATGTTCTGGTCAGCTATCTCGTGCTGATCGCCTTTTCGGCGATGGTCGGGCTGCATGCCGGGTTGTGCTACGGGAAGTCTCGCGTGGCGATCGGGAACAGCCTGGGGACGGTCTTCTTTCTGTTCGTCGGGATTTTTGTGTGCATGATGCTAATCGTCGAAGCGCGGGCCTCGTTCGCCTTGCAACTGACTCCATTCCTCGTGTTCATTCTGGGAGGGAGCCTCGGCCTGTGGGCGTCGCTGAGTCACAAAAATCCCTCGCCCGCACTGATGATGGCTTCGGGAATGCTACCGTTTCTGACGTTCTACGCGATCACGGGTTATCTGATGGACGGAACTCTCGGCGTCTGCTTGTCGGTCGTAGCGGCCTACGGATTCACAACACTCGCCATGCTCGTCCCGGCGGTCAGCGCGTTCGATGTCGCCTTGGGGCGGAGTGCGGAACGGTAACCGGTTTGTGATTTCACGGGATGCTCTTGGATTTTCTTGAGGGCTGCTACCGCTGCATCACGAATGTCGCTTGAGGTATTGAGCCTAAGTGACTTGAGGGCGGAAACCGCTTCTTTCGCTTCAGGGCCGATTTTGCCTAAAGCTTGAATCGCATCAACACAACACTCTTCATCCTTATCTTTCAATGCTTTCGTTCCGGGTTTCGGGCATGTATTCGACCACATTCTGAAAAGCCACCGGCTGGCGTTCGTCCTCGCGTAGCACATGGTCAAAGGATTGCTTCTGCAACTGGACCCCCAGCTTATCGAGGACCACATTGAGCGGCTTGCGCAGGAACTTCATCGCCAGCCGCTGATCCGCCGAGTTCACCAGCCCGAGCCAGAGGAGATGCATGTGACCCGGCATCAAACAGAAGATCGGACAAGCCAGGCCATATCGAAAACAGGTATGCGTCAGCAGCTCGCGAAACTTGTAGTAGAAGATCGGCTTGAGCCAACCGGTTTTTCGATCGTCGATTGTGAGCGACCAATGCACGCAGGCCAGCCCGCGATAGTTCTCCGGAGCCAATCGCGGCAGGGAACGATGCGGTCCGGTCATTGCGATCTCCAACGTAGCGGAAGTCGTCAGACTTTCGCTGGGGCGACGCGAACTGGCGGACGGCGAAAGTCTGACGACTTCCGCTACGGTTCGCGCGCCGGGCTGCGCCCCTCGTGGTCAAGAGGTAAGGGGGGCAGGGAGTTACGGAGTCCTCAACGCGAAACAGACCCGGAACCCTGTGATGAAGTTCCGGTAGTCGGGCGTGCGCGGGCCGCAGATTCGCGGGCCGAGATCTCGCCGAGGATCGTCCGCCAGTCCAGCCACGGTGGAGCGCCGTGCGGGTCGAGGTAATAGCGGTAGCTGGAGTCCAACTCCTTAGACTGGTGTCCCCAGCCCGGAGACTTGGATGCCTCGGAAGATCGTCAAGACGTTGGATCAGCGCTCTGCCAAGAACAGGGGGGCGAAGGCGGCGAAGGCCCTCAAAGACATGCGTCCGCGGCGGGTGTTCACCGAGGAGTTTCGGCGTGAGGCGGTCGCGATGCTCTGGGATGGGCATTCGGCGAGTTCGGTGGCGGAGCGGTTGGGGTTGGCGAGTTCGAACGTTTTGTATCGCTGGAAGGCGGCGCAGCTGAAGGCGTCGGGACCGATCGCGGAGTCGCTCGAAGCGCGGGTGCATGAACTCGAAGTCGATCTGGCGCGAGTGACTCGCGAGCGCGACATCTTAAAAATAGTGTTGGTCATTTTCGGCCGCAGCGAGTGACCGACGTGTACGCGGCGATCGAAGCGATCACTCTTCGAGAGGGTCCACCGGTAAGCGCGGTGAGTGAAGTCTGGGAGGTCAGTCGTTCGGCCTATCACGCCTGGCTCACGCGCGATCCGTCGGTGCGTGAGGAGCGCGATGCGGTGTTGTCGCCCCTGGTGCATGACATCTTTGGGAAGCACAAACGGCGTTACGGAGCGCGGCGCATTGTGGAGGATCTGGCTCGTTCTTCCCACGAAAGGCGTGTCCAATCTACTTGTGAATTAGCATCAAGTATACGATATGCCATACTGAGTCTCCTTTTAAATAGTGATTTCTACTGGATTCGATGTTGCCACGTTGCGGTGCATGAAGTCAATCTGTATGTGTAATCCAAACAAAAGGGGTTGTTTTCACCTCTCCCGACTCCCTGCCATCTCCGAATCCAGTTGACACGTCACTCCCGTTGTGCCACTCCTGAATCGAAACGGGTGTTCACTTCAAACAGGGAGGTCGTATGCAAAATGGTCGAGAGGTTCAGACATGGCGGGGACAGATTGATTCGTCGGGGCGGTTGTTGATTCCAGCGGAGTCGCGGGCGGCGATGGGATGGGAACGGGGGACCGATGTCGTGCTGGAATCGGATGGCGACAGCTTGCGGGTGATGACGCTGGACCAGTTCACTCGCGAGGTGCAGGCGATGTTCGGACGGGCCGAGCCGGGCGAGCCGCTGTGGTCTGACGAGTTGATTGAGACTCGGAAGCGCGAGGGGGAACGGTGAAGCGGGTGGTGGTGGATGCCTCGGCGTGGCTGGCGTTTTTGCGGGTGGAACCGGGGGCTGAGGTGGCAGTGAAGTATTTACTGTTTGCCGCGATGTCGGCGGTGAATTTATCGGAAGTGCTGGAGACTTGCGTTCACAAAGAGCTGGCGGTGAACAAGGTTCTGGCCTTGCTCAAGAACTGGCGGATCGAGATTGTGCCGTTCGATACCCAGCAAGCGACCATCGCTGCTGAGATCAAATGGCAGACGGGGGAGTCGACGCTTTCGCTGGCCGAGCGGGCG
>JAYSVZ010000303.1:0-2000 GCA_043718305.1 Planctomycetota bacterium
CTCGTGGCCAGTTGCCGCCAGCGCTGGACGCGCTGCGTCGAACGAACGGCATAATCCCCCGCTCCTCGCCCCAGCACCGAAAGATACTTCAAAAGGTCATACCGCTCCGCTTCGGTCATCAACGTCGGCAGCCCCTTCGGCATGAGCGACTTCCCTTCAAGCTCCTCATCAATGTCCGCAATCGGGATCTCGATGAGCTGGCTATCCGTGTTTCGCAGCACCACCGTTGTGGCAGTGCGGTCAACGGCGATCCCTTGCAGGACGCGTCCCTCGATCGTCGTAATCGTCTTGGTGATGAACGCTTCCTTGATCTGGGCATCCGGATCGAAGAGGGCCACGACGAGATACTCCATCGGTGAATTCGCCCCGACCGGTGTCAGGTCGGGACCGATTTGACCGCCCGCTTTATTGACCGCATGACACTTCAAGCAGCTCACGTCGGCTCGCCGAAAAACCTGTTCACCCCGCGCGGCATCCCCCTTCGCCTCCGCAGCCAGGGCCATGTCGCGGACCTGTTCGGGAGTCAGGGGAATCGGCTTCGCACTGACTCCTGCCAACGGAGCCAGCACATCGAGCAGTGCCGCATCGCTCCGCCCCGTGGCATAGACTCGCCGCAAACAAAGCTTGGCCACATCCTGGCTCGGAGGGGTCGCTTGAAGGGCGGCTCCGAGAGCTGCGGGGCCGCCGGTCTGAGCAAGCAGCGAGTCGACGATTGCATCGACCGAATCGCCAGGCTGCGCGGCCTTCAAAAGGTTCGCCGCTGCCGTGGCTGCGGCGGGTGGATCAATTGTCGCGAGAGCCGACACGGCGACACTGCGCACGGAGAAAGTTTCAGTTGATGCGATCAGTTCTTCGGCCAACTGGCGAGCCAGCGAGGCGTCGACCGAAACGAGGGCGTTGAGGGCTGCCGAACGGGCCGTGAGTGGCGCTGCCGATGTCTGGACCAGCGTGGATAACGCCGGGGCCGCTTCTTTCAACTTCCAAGCGGCGGCCAGCGTGATGGCTTGCTGACGAAGTGCCGGATCGTTGGTTTTCGCAGGGTCGAGGAGCGTCGCCAAAGCGGCTAACTCCCCAGCGGGCCGGACCTTGCGATTGACGGCAGCATCCTTGAGCCAGCCGAGAGCCTGTTTGCGAAGTGCTGCAGGGTAGGTCTCGCCGGTTACCTGTTCAAAGACGAAGGCCAGGTCATGCTCGTTCCCTCGAGTGCAGACCATCTCGACGACACTGCCCAAGCGAGCGGGCGGAACCTTGCCGCTCTGCAAGAGCTTCATCACCGACCCCACAGCCGACGGCGGAGTGTCCGCCAAGAGCGGGGATAAGAGGAACAGCACGAGAACGAGGCCACGCAAAGACATTCGACAGTTCATGGTTTGAAGTCGGATGGAGGCGAAAATAGAACCCCTGTAAGACGGCCTTTCGAGGCCGTCTAGCAGTAAGAACCTCTCAAGGACGGCCTGGAAAGGCCATCCTACACGGTACATTGATTTCCGTCACTTGCCTAGCCGGTAGAGACACCCTCAGAAATCGAGCCGATCCAACCCATCCATTAAATCATCCAGCGCATCACGCGGCTTCTCGGGTTGGCCGCATTGCCGTTTCGCTAGGCCGACTGCCGCACCGACCGCCTCACGCCCGTCAGCGACCAGTTCCGCGTCGCGTTCCGCCACCGCTTGATCGACTGCGTTCGAGCCGCCGAAGAGTTGTGACAGGTCGATCTTCAGGCTGCCAATGTCTCCATCCGCCCCGGCGATTGCGGCGGACTTATGTTGGGGAAACATGATGGCGTTTTCGGGGCAGACGCGGCTGCAGGCGGGGCAGCCTTTTTTGCAACTGTCTTGCGCCTCGACGAGAATCCGGTCGAGAGTGTCGACGCCATAGACGCCGAACAGGCAGAAATCGATACACTCCATACAGTTCGTGCAGCGACTGTAGTCAATGACCGGATACCAGCGGCGGCCACTGGCGGGTTCATCGATCTTGAGCAGCGGGCTCTCGACCAT
>JAYSVZ010000304.1:0-5713 GCA_043718305.1 Planctomycetota bacterium
CAAGTGCCTGGTCCCTCAGCTGGGTGGAACCGTTCGGTTGGTTGTCGGGACCCCGACCGATGTTCAGAACCTGCGCATCATCCAGTCGCGTTTCCACGACCGCCATCTCGGGAGCCCCGCCAAATCGAATGATCGCCAGAAAAGCAATCTGCAACTGATGCGGACTGCCCTTCTGCTCCAGCATCTCCAATGCGGGAATGACCGACTCGGGGAGTGACAGCTGCCAAGCGATGCTCAGTCGATCGAATGCAGTTCCCGCGCGCGGGGCAACCACCCAGCGGGTCAGCAAGGCTTGGAGCAGCTGGCCCGGCGGGGTTTCATTCACTCCCTGAACGACACCCTGGCGAATTATCCGCACAGACAAACTCGCTGAATCTGCGGGGTGGGTCGCTTCCGGATGAATCAGTAGCAACAGGATGACCGAAGCATTGACGGTGGAAATCCCTTGCGGAACTGACCCGGTCGGCATCCCCATGTTTTGCAGCTGTCGCTGAAGTTCTGTCGAGAGGAGATCTGGATGCGACAGCGCATGGGCGAGCTGGGAATTTCCCCGCAGGATCTCCGCGTATGCGGTGCGGAACTCCAGGGAGTCCTCCACCATGTCAGCCACGAGGGACCAGCCGGGCAAAGAGGTGGAAGAACCAGGAGCCAGAAACGCTTCGATCGAGTCCGTGAGTCCATCCTCTTCGATCTGTTCAATCAACTGCTGGGCCCGGCGACGGAGTTCCGGATCGGGACTCTGGAGTGCCTTCATCAAGGCGGGGATGGCCGCTGGTCCCGTGTCCCGGCAATCCGCTTCCGCCTGCAGCCGCTCTCGAAAGGAAGGGGCGCGCAGCTTCATCACCAATTCGGCGATCGTCTTGGGATCGTCGGCCTTCTGCGGTGAATCCGCCCAGACCTGATTCGAAAGGGGGCATAACACGCCGAGAAGCAATAGACAGGCGAGCGACTTTCTCGCAGCCCGTGAACGCCAACCGTGCGAGAACACTCGCGGACGGTGTCCGAAATCGAGGAGGATGTCGGTGTTTTGCATGGAGGCTTTGCTCCCCAGAATTCGACCGACTTCCGCTGGAGTCGCTGCGAACCGGCGGGACAGTCGGGTGATACCCTGATTCATACCATCCCGAGCCTCTATTCGACCAGCCGAAAGCGGCGAGTCTGGACATATCGAGTACAAAACGCACTTTGCAATCCGTCGGTTGAGCGGTCAAATCGTGGTCCGATCACCAGCCACACCGATCTCAGGGTAAGACCATCGGGCGTTGAAAACAGCGGATTTGAACACAGATGCCCAGCGCGGCATCGCCGCAACCAAAATCTTTAGAGCAGATTCAGAATTGGTTTGCCGGAAAGGCAGACAGGAATGTCTGCCCCACTGATGAGTGGCACAGACAGTCCTGTCTGTGCGAACTGAAGACAGAATCTGAATCTGCTTTAGTACCACGTCAGACAGTGACGACTCAGCTGGAAGTGTCGCGGCGTCTTGGCCAGTTGACGTGGGCGGCGGTGTCAGGAGGCTTGGCGGATGGCCCCGGCCAAGGGGGACGCTGCCCGGAGATTCGATCGAGAACGTTGGGCTCACTCGTCCCTGGCGAATCTTTTGAGGCAGTGAATTGGAGATACTGCGGGCGACCGACTCCCGAGACGGGGCCATCCGTCAATATGCACAGGATGCCAACAGTCTGGCGGCAAGTCGTACGCACTGTCACTTGGCGTTCATCGGGACGACCGAGGCCGAGGCGTCTGTCCTTACCGGAGTCCGCGAGACCATTGGGGCTGGGGCCTGTTCCGTCTGAATCTCCGACCGCACCACGCGATGCGAACGCGGGGCGTCAATGCACAGCTTGACGCGGTTGCCCTGAATCTGAGACACCTTGATGGTGATGTCTCCGTCAATCACCAGCGACTCGCCGATCTTGCGTGTCAGAACCAACATGATTCAACCCTCCCTGTTGTGGGTGGGACCGCTCTGCGATCACCTCCCGAATAATTGCCGACGGGATCCACTCGCCGTCGGTGGTCAAGCCCGCAACGCGGACTTGACCTCTTGCAGTGGTTTATATAGCAGAATGCAGATATTTCAAGACCTATTTTTATTCGCACGCGAACTATTGTGCCTAAGTCGCTCCTTGACAATGGGTTGCAGCTATTGGGAAACTGTATTCCCGGTTCTGCGGAATGCTCTCGACACCTGCTGATCTGTGGCATGGGCGTCCTCGCCCATGCTGCGGATGTTCGAGAAGCTCGGGCGGGACGCCTGAGCCACTGAGCTGTCCAAATCGCCCTCCGTTCGGCCTGCCCGATCTCCCTCTGAAAGAGTGCTGACTTGAAACCTCGCGATCTCCTGGCGGCTCCGTTCGGCCTGTTTCTCTTGTTCGCCTCATTCGTGGCGGCTGCGGAACCACCCAAGCCTCTGAAGGTACTCCTCGTCTGCGGCGGGTGCTGCCACGACTACAACTCGCAGAAGGAACTGCTCTCGAAGGGGATCATGGAACGCGCCCACATGGATGTGATGGTCGTCCACGAAGGCGGCTCAGCGACCACCAGCAAGATCCCGCTGTACGAGAAGAAGGACTGGTCGAAGGGGTTCGATGTGGTCATTCACGATGAATGCTTCAGCGACGTGAAGGAGAACGCCTGGACCCAGAACATCATCACGCCGCATCGCGAGGGGCTGCCGGCGGTGGTGCTGCACTGTGCGATGCACTGCTACCGCGATGGGACGGATGACTGGTTCCAGTTCTGCGGCGTGACCTCACGGCGGCATGGGGCGCACTATCCGCATGAGGTGCTGAACGTCGACGCCAGCCACCCCATCATGGCCCAGTTCGGACCCGCTTGGGCGAATCCAGCTGGCGAGCTCTACTGGATCGAAAAGGTCTGGCCGAACACCCACCCGCTGTGTACCTCCAAGAACAAGGAGCAAGGCAACGACGAGGTCTGCGTCTGGACTAACCAATACGGCAAGGGCCGCGTCTTCGGCACCACCCTCGGCCACCACAACGAAACTGTCGGGGCTCCCGAGTACCTCGACCTCGTCACGCGCGGCACGCTGTGGGCCTGCGATAAGCTGAATGATGAGTATCTCATCGCGCCGAAGCCGAAGACGGTGCGCGAAGAGTCTCCCGCGAAGTGAGACTCGGGGTTGGAGTCCAGGCTATAGCCTGTCCCGGAGCAGCCTAAAGGCTGGACTCCTACCCACAAACCCGGCCTTGGCGGGTCTCTCGTCCCGCCGGTTCTGGCAGCTGCCCCAGAGCGTCTGCTGCCAGCGAAATGGAGCCGAGCTGGCCATAAAACGATTTCGAAATCTTGTGAAAATGATTCGAGATATCAGTTGCATCCTTCTAGCTAGCTAGCTAGTTCGACTGTCTGAGTTCTCGTGACACGTTGTAACCGATGTGGTATTCGTCTCTGGCGTGAGTCGTGAAGGATTGCGATTTCTGGGCAGGAGCGGACGCATGGATGCGGAACTGTTTGAAGCGAGGAAGAGCGCGGTGCTGGCGGAGTGTGAGGTGGCACCGCAGGTGTTTCAGGAGGTCGAGCAGCCGTTTGTGGGGTTGTTGGCGCGGCGGGAGCAGGCGGAACATGCGCTCACTTTTGTGCGGGGGTTGCTGTCGGATCTCGATCATCGCAATGTGGAGTCGATCGCGTATCGGTCTGGGCAGGAGCGGGTGCCGCTGCAACATTTCATGGGGGTGTCGGAGTGGGATGACGGAGCGTTGAGGCGGGAGCTGGCGCGGCAGATCGGGCAGGAGCTGGGCGAGGCGGACGGGGTATTGGTATTTGATCCGTCGTCGTTTCATAAATCGGGCAAGTCTTCGGTCGGCGTGGCGCGGCAATGGTGCGGTCGGTTGGGGAAAGTCGAGAATTGTCAGGTGGCGATGTATCTGGGTTACGTGTCCTCCAAGGAGCACTGCTTGGTGGACATGCGGTTGTACCTGCCCAAGGAGTGGACGACCGACGCGAAGCGGATGCAAAAGGCCGGTGTGCCGCAGGGGACGAAGTACCGCACGCGGCATGAATTGGCATTAGAACGATTATCACAGCATGGTTCATCGCTGCCGCATCAGTGGATCACGGGTGACGATGAAATGGGACGCCCGGTGGGGTTTCGCCGCCGTCTGCGCGAGCTGCATGAGCGTTATCGATTGGCGGTTCCGAGCAATACTTCAATGCGTGATATGGAGGTCGAACGGCCCGCTCGCACGGGGCGTGGTCCCGCTCCGAATCGTCCCTGGCAGAGCGTCGCACAGTGGGCCCAGGCACAGCCGAAGAACGCTTGGACGCGGATCGATGTCCGCGATGGCAGCAAAGGCCCGCTCGTGGTGGAAGCCATAAAACGTGTGGTCCGGACGCGCGACGATAAACGAAAAGAATGCGACACCGATGAGGTGCTGGTTGTCATTCATTATCGCGATCGCGCCCGGGCGATCACGAAGACGGATTATTATTTATCGAACGCCCGGCCGGAGACGCCGCTGCCCGAGTTCGCCCGCGCGGCGAAGGCCGAGCATCGCATCGAGGAATGCCTGCAACGAGCCAAGTCTGAAGCGGGCCTGGCCGACTACGAGGTCCGCCACTGGGGCGGCTGGCATCACCACCAAACCCTGTCGCTGATCGCGACGTGGTTCCTCACCCAGGAATCGCGGCGGGGAAAAAAATGGACCCCCGCCATCACGCTCCCGCAAATTCGCGAGGGCATCGCCCAGATTCTGCACCGCGCGTGCGCATGCGATACACCCTCGCGCATCCGACATGAACGCCAAACCCGCCTCCGCCGCAACGAACTCGCCCGCCTCTACCACTGGAAACGCCACAACCAACTGGCCCCCTTGAACATCAGCAAACGGCAAATCTAAGACAGTCGAACTCAGTACTGTCCGGCTAAGGAGTCGCGCCAGAATAAGCTACCGGAATGTCAACATTTCTTTCGGGGGTGGATTTCGTAGTTCCATTCACCGTGGAATGTGTTCGTCTTGAGGTGGCACTCGGCGAGTTGTTGGTCGCTGACTTTGCGGCCTTTCTCATAGGTCTGCTGGTCGAGCCAGGCGTGGACTTCCAGGCCGGTGGCGGTGGTGGTGGCTCCGATGGATTCCACGACGACCTCCAGGGTCTCCAGCGGAGTCCCGCGCCAGTTTTGGGTGATGTGACAGAACAGGGCCGTCACGCCGCCGCCACCAGAAGGAATGCCCCATGCCAAACTCCCGGTCACCGAGCCCTTCTTCGCTGCGTTCGTCGTCCTCCCGAATGAACGGTAGCCGTCCCAAGTGACGTAGTGACGTAGGGTGGGACCAGCCGCTTTGGGCGCAGGCCCACCACACATATCGCTCGTGGCCCGAAGGGTGGGCCTGCGCTCCAAAGCGAGCTGGTCCCACCCTACAACTTGTTTGGCAGCCTGTCGCATCCGATTTGACGATTCCATGCGAGACCGCCAAACTGCGGTCATGATCCACCGCACTTCGGCGGTCGAATACCGGTTCGGACTCAAAGACCATGGACGACGAATACCTCGTTTGCGTGTACTCAAAGGACAGTCACCGTCATGCGATCCTGGCTGACGATGGCGTCACGGGGATACTTTACCTCCACGCGCCGAGCGATGATGCTGCAAAGACACACCGCTACCTGATCGTGACCAAGGACGAGAACCTCGACGACACGCAGCGCGCGGACTTAAAAACGATGTGCGAATACCTTCCCGAACTCCAGTCGC
>JAYSVZ010000305.1:0-1998 GCA_043718305.1 Planctomycetota bacterium
GATGTCGTCGATGGCGAACTCCCATGATGCCTTTGCCATCACGGCTGAGATGCCGTGGTTCATGAAGATCTTCTGGGGAGCGATCAACTGGCTCGACACCATGAAGAAGGGAATGACCTTCGGCGTGCTGAGTGGCGCGTTGCTGCACACGATCCTGAAGTATTACCCGTTGAAGATTGGCCAGAATCTCTATCTGAACTCGCTGAAGGGGGCGCTCGTGGGGGCTCCGGCGGGAGTCTGTGCGAACTGCTCAGTGCCGATGGCCTGCGGTGTGACGCGCGGCGACGGGCGGGTCGAGGTGGCCCTTGGCTTCCTCTTCAGCTCGCCAAACTTCAATCCGATCGTGATGTGGATGACCTTCACAGCGCTCCCGCTGTCGATGTTCGTCACGAAGTACGTGCTGCTGCTGTTCGTGATCGCCGTGTTCGTTCCCGTCTTGGTGAAGTGGCTGGAGAAAGATGGCCCGCTCAAACTCTTGCCGGTCGATGAGCACGCGGCCGCCTGTGCGATTCCGCCCGCAGCCCCCTGCGAGCAGAGCTTCGTCGCGGTGCTGAAAGAGCTCTCGGTGGAGTTCGTGAAGAACGTCTGGATGCTGCTCAAGCCGACGATCGCGATCATGCTCTGCATGAGTGTACTGGCCGCGACACTGCTGTCGTTCTTGCCGTGGGACCAGTGGCTGAGTGCGGATCCGACGCCGCTGATGCTGCTCGGAGTGGCGTTCATCGCGGTCTTGATGCCGGTGCCGATCGCGCTGGATGTACTCTTCGCCGCGTTGCTGCTGAAGCAAGGCCGTTCCCCGGCGTACGTGATGCTCTTCACGATCGGCCTGGGAGCCTACAGCATGGTCCCGAGCATCTACTTGTGGCGGGAAGTGTCGCGGAAGCTGTCGGTGATCCTGTTTCTCTTCTTCGTGCTGGCGAGTTGGGGGTTGGGACTGTTCTATCTGTAAGGGCCGCAGTTATTCACTGTTGTATCTGTTCAGAGAGAGTCAGCTTTCGTCGTGAAAGCGAGCGCGGGGGAGGGACCTGGAACGCCCCTCCTCCGCGTTTTTTTATGGGCTTTAGTCAATGTAGGGTGGCGACCAGCTCGCTTCGAGCGCAGGCCCACCATTTCGAGACGCAGCGTCCAATGGTGGGCCTGCGCCGGCCTGCGCCCCAAGCGGCTTGTCTCCACCTACGTCACTACGTCACCGATGCCTTTTCCGGCTCCCCTCTCCCCCGGGGAGAGGGGTTGGGGGTGAGGGAGCATGGCGAGACAGCTCTGGCTGAGGACCGAATGGCAGCGATTGGCTGCAACCCGCCTGAGCGTTCTCTCACCGCTTCATCAGCATCTCATCCAGGTTCAAAATCACATTCCCCACCACCGTCCACGCAGCCAGGTCGATCGGGTCCATCCCTTCCGGAATTGGCCCCAGCGGATCGCTCGCCAGGAGCTGGGCCGATTCCGGATTCGCCGTGGCTTGTGTGCGGACCGTTTCGAAGAGTTGGGCCAGGCGGCTCAGTTCCTCGGCGTGCGGGTCGCGAGCTGTGCAGTGCTTGAACAGGCGGGCGGCGCGGTCGCTGGGAGTGCCATCCCATTTGACGACTTGGCGGGACAGGGCTTGAGCGGCCTCCAGATGCACGGGGTCGTTCATCGTCACGAGGGCTTGGAGCGGCGTGTTCGTGCGGATGCGCCGCACGGTGCAGACCTCGCGGTTCGGAGCATCAAACGCGGCCATCGACGGGTACGGGTTCGACCGGCGGAACTGCGTGTACAAGGCCCGGCGGTAGCGGTCCTCGCCCATGCTCGTCTCCCAGTCAGTCGAACTGCCGAACGCGGCGGAGAGCCCGAGCTTCGGCTGGGGCGGACGGACGGGGTTGCCAAACATCTTGGGGCTAAGCAGACCGCTGAGAGCGAGTGACTGGTCACGGATCATTTCGGCTGACATGCGAAACCGTGGGCCATGTGCGAGCCAGCGGTTGTCGGGGTCTTGTTCCAGATGGGTTGGAGTCACTTTCG
>JAYSVZ010000306.1:0-5688 GCA_043718305.1 Planctomycetota bacterium
CCCTGGCAGATGACACCGAGCAGAATGCCGATCGAGGTCCAGCGGACCGAACGTCGTGTTTCATACCGCTGAGTGACGACCACGAGTCCGATGGCAAACAGTCCGATGGCAATCCCTGCCAATCGATGCCCATGTTCCAGAAACTTGTCCCAGTCCTTCGCGAAGTCGCTGAACCAGGGATAGGTCACCATGAAGTGCCCATCCGAGGTCGGCCAGTCGCGAAAGGCCATTCCGGCCTTCATCGAAGTCACCAGCGTTCCGAACACAACCGTCACCAGCGCGACGCCGAGTGTTGCGGCGGCGTATCGATGGAGCCAGGGACGGAAGCGGACTTCAGACATCATTTCTCGGGAGAGTCGCCGAACGTGTTCGACGCGTACAAATCAGTGAGCGGCGGCGGGGGGCGGGTTGCCCCCCTTCTTGGCGGGCGGTTCGGTCTGCAACCAGAAGTCTTCCGAGTGGTTCGGATTGGCGTACTCGTACGGTCCGCGGAAGCAGTTCGGCACCGACTCGAAGTTCCCATGTCCCGGAGGGGACGGAGCGGTCCATTCCAGGCCGTTCGCGTTCCACGGGTTGCGACCGCACTTCGCGCCAAAGCTCCGGCTGTAAAAGAAGTTGAACAGCAGAATCAACTGGGCCAGCCCCATCACAATCGCGCAGCAGGTCATGAACTGATTCATCGGGAGCAGATGCTCCAGATACGGGTGCAAGTATGGGTCGGCATACCGCCGAGGCATCCCCGAGACGCCCAACAAGTGCATCGGGAAGAACGTGCCGTTGAACCCGATGAACGTCAAGAAGAAGTGAATCTTGCCGAGTCGCTCGCTCATCATCCGGCCATACATCTTCGGGAACCAGAACGGGATCGCTCCGAAGCACCCGAACAGCGTCGCTCCGAACAACACATAGTGGAAGTGGGCCACAATGAAGTAGGTGTCGTGGATGTAGATGTCGACCGGCACAGCTGCCATGAAGATCCCGGACAGACCACCGACGATGAACATCGAGACGAAGGCCACGCTGTTGAGCATCACGGTGTTGAACTGCAACCGGCCACCCCAGATCGTCCCGATCCAGTTGAAGACCTTCACTGCGGATGGCAGAGCGATCATCACGGTCGACACCATGAAGGTCATCCCCAAGGCGGGGTTCATCCCGGACGTAAACATGTGGTGACCCCACACGATGAAGCCCAGGCCCGCGATTGCGGCCATCGAGTAGACCATCGGCTTGTAACCAAAGATCGGCTTGCGGCTCATGCAGGCCAGCATGTCGCTGACCATTCCCATCGCGGGGAGCAGCATGATGTATACCGCCGGATGCGAGTAGAACCAGAACAGGTGCTGCCACAACAGCGTCTGGCCCCCGCCGACTGTCGGATCATTGTCGTTCACGACCAACCCGCCGGGAATGAAGAATGTCGTTCCCAACATCCGGTCAGCCAGCAGCATAAAGCCCGCCGCCGTCAACACGGGCAGAGCGAACGACTGGAGAATGGCGGTGATGAACATCGCCCAGATCGTCAGTGGCATGCGGAACAGGGTCATCCCTGGGGCCCGCATGTTGATGATCGTCGTCATGTAGTTGATCGAGCCCATCATCGACGAAAAGCCGACGAAGGTCAGACCGAAGAGCCACCACGTTTGAGCAGCTCCCGAACCGGGGGACGCCTCATACAACGCCGACAAAGCCGGGTAAGTCGTCCATCCGCCCGCCGCTCCATAACCGGCACAGAAGAAGCTGGCTCCAAAGCACATGATGGCGGGCCACATGAACCAGTAGCTGAGCATGTTGAGGACCGGGAAGGCCATATCGTCGGCTCCGATCATCAGCGGGATCAGGAAGTTCCCGAAGGCTCCGGCCAGAATCGGAATAATCACCAGGAAGATCATGACCGAGGCATGCATCGTCACGAGCATCGTGTAGAACTCGGGCGAAATCTGGCCCCCTTCCGCCTTGAAGAGCATGCCGAAGAACGGCATCGCCTCCCAGCGGAACGCCAACTGCCAACGAACGCCCAGTGCCAGCGACCCGCCAACCATCAACATCAGCAGCGTGGTGATCAGGAACTGCTTCCCGATCATCTTATGGTCGGTCGAGAAGACATAGGTCGAAATGAACGACCCATGATGCTCATGGCTGTGCCCGTGGTCGTGACCATGCTCTTCAGCAGGGCCATGACCGGCATCGGTTCCAATGGTGGGATTGACGGTACTCATCGACTCACTCCGCTCGATCTCATCCGAAGATGACTTTGGCGATGTTGCGTAGCGGATCTCGTAAGAGATTCGCCGTCAGAATTCTTACGAATTCTGCTACTTCTCACCCTGAGCAACCTCACTGGTCGCTTCAGGCACTCCGTCGTAGTTCTGCTGCCGGGTCAGTTCCCGCATGAACTCCATGTGCTCCGCTTCCGGCTGAGCCACCAGCTTGGCCTTCATCTTGTAGTGCCCCCACCCGCACAGCTCGGCACACAGCAGGGTGTACTCACCGCTCTTGGAGGCTTCGAACCAGACCGGGATATCGAGGCCCGGCACGGCGTCCTGTTTCACCCGCAGTTCGGGCAGGAAGAAGGCATGCTGCACATCCCCGCTCTGGAGGATAATCATCGAAGGCTCGCTGGTCGGCACCCGCAGGTCGTTCACCGTGTACAGGTCGGTCGGCTGGGGCTTGGGCATCAGCGGGAGCTTCTTGCCGTCCGGTCCGATGCCGGGATAGCGAATCCGCCATTCGAACTGGCGGGCGGTCACTTCGGCGATGGCCCCTTGCTTCTGGATGTTGGCGGGGAAGCTACTGACGACACGAATGTTCTTGAGAACATCCATCTGGTAGAGGGCAATGAACAGCAGGACGCAGGCGGGGACGATGGTCCAGATGACTTCCAGGTTATGACTCCCGTGAGAGTACCAGGCTTTCTGGCCTTCATTCCCCTTGTCGGTCATGGCGGCTCCCTTGAACAGGGCGTAGCCGAGGGCGACATGGGTCGCGATGAACGTCGCCGTCACGATGTACAGGATCATGAAGAACAGGTCGTCTTGCTGCTCTCCGACGGGGCTGGCGGCCTTCATGCCGGTCGGTCCGTTGGAGGGAAACCACCAGTTCATCTGGGGCGCAATCCAGCAAAACACGAAGGCCACGATCGGCCAGAACATGAAGAAGTAGCACCAGAATCGTTTCACGGCGTCGGTCCTTGCGGAGTGGACTAATCGGAGTCCGTCTTGCAGTCGTTGTTGAGGGAAGAGGGGTCAGTCGCCCATCATGGCAGGGACGCTTCTACTAGCTGCCGAACTCACCTGGGGCGCAATCCCGGTCCCCGGAGTCCGCTTCTCGTGCGGCAGTTCCAGGACGTAGTTCACGATGTCCCACTTCTGTTGTTCAGTCAGTTTCGCCCCGAAGGCGGGCATCGGCGTTCCCTTGATCCCCGCTTCGATCCGGCAGTAGATGTCGATCGGTCGCCGACCACCGCGGTACATCCCGAGGCGAAGGTTTCGCGGCTTGAGCTTGTTGCCCCACGCGTCGAACAGACCCGGTTGAAGGTTGGGCTGCTTGGTTTCAACGCTGATGGTGATGGAGTAGGTCTGAAGACCGTCGCCGAGGCCCGACTCTCCGTGGCAAGCCACACAGTTCAAGCTGCTCGACAGGTAGAGTGCCCGACCACGCTCGATGGAGGCGGCATCGCTTAAGTACCGCTTCTCCTTCGGAACAACGATCGCTTCCGGGGTCTGGGCCCCGTTCCAATCACTGGCCAGCGTCTCGATCATGGTGGCCGATTCTTCGTCGAACTCACCCTCTTGGGAACGAGTCACAAACTCCGTGACGAGTTTGTCCATGGTCTCGCCATCCTTGATTCGCGTCTCCGTCGCCTTCTCGGAGTAGTCCCCTTCGAGGAAGGCATGCAGCTTGTATTCCGTCTCACCGCGCATCGCGAGAAACAGCACGTACTCGATGATCGACTGGGCCTCATCTTTCTTGAGCAGCTTGAAGGACGGCATGTACGTGCCGGGGATGCCCTCTTCGACGATCTTGAACAGGTCGTTGCGATGGGCCTTCAGCCCTTCTTTCGTCGAGGTGAACTTGAAGAGACCCTTGCGATAGTCACGCGGCCGGACGTTGAGATACTCCGCTGTTGGTCCCTGGCCATCACCGGCCACTCCGTGACAGTGCTGGCAATGCTCGGCGTAGAGCTTGCGGCCATGCGACAGGATCGCTCCCGGACCGATCACCACACGGTCGCCAGCTTTCGGGGCACCGGTCGGAGCTGCGAGGAGTTTGAGGAGGCCCGCTTCTGCGTTAAACGAATCGACGAGTACGGGATCGGTCGCTCGACCGGCCATGTCACCGCTGACCCAGACGACTTCTTGGCCACTGGTCAGTTCGCGGGTCTGCTCCGTGATCTTGATGGGGAGTTGCACATCCTTGGCCCCTTCGCCGACAACCGCGATCGCCGCGTGCGGTTTCAGCGGGAGCCGGTCCCACACCCGGATGTTATGCGGGCCACCGAATTTTTGATCGATCGATGCGCGGACGTAGTCGCTCATCGCGGGGGCAAGCCCTTCGCGAGAACTGAACTCTGGCTCGGACCGCCCGCAACCGCAGACGACCAACACGCACGCCACCACAAGGGCAGGCAACTTGGACCTCACGGATCCTCTCCCGTCCTGAAACGACCGAGCAGACCTTGCGGTCCGCTCTGACACGGCACGGCAAACAGTTTTGCCAATGCCCCACTCGCCACCGTTACCGGTGGCGACCCACTGATTCGCAATCTCAACTTGTCTGGAATCTCAGAATTCTTACGAATTCTGCTACTTCGCGGCTTCCACCGGAGCGGACGAAGCGTTGACCAAGGGTTGCCCTTGGGCGTCGACCTTGACCTGCACTTCGGCTTCCAGCAGCACCTGCGTCGGACCCGAGGGAACCGGAGCTGGGGCACAGCCGACGAGGCCGCACACCAGCAGAACACAGAATCCACCGCTTCGATTATTCACAGCCCTGCCCCCTCCAACCACCAACACCATCCCGATTCCCGAATCTGATCCAGCGTTCTCTCTTCTGCTACTTGGCCAGCTTCGCTGCGGGCACCTTGAGAGACACTTCGGTCGGTTGATCGGGAACGATGTCGAGCTTGAGCGACCGCTCGACGTAACCGATCTTTTCGTGCCAGACGATGAATTCCATCTTCCCCGCCGGAACGCCCGGAATCTCGAAGGAACCATCGGCTGCCGAGATCGCCGCCCAAGGATGATCGACGACGAGATGGAAGTTACTCATCCAGGCGTGAATGTCGCACACCGTTCGCACGGGAAGCGTTTCCGAGCGGATGTAGGCCATTTCCGATCCCACCAGATCGTTCGCTCCAAGGGCCGAGTTCTTGGGCATGTTCAGGGAGAACGTATGCACGTTATGCCCGGAGGGATCCGAGTTTCGCAGGTTGATCACTTGCCCCGTGCGGGCGATGAACGCATGTGGCTCAAACCGGCAACCCTTCTGGTCGAAGATCACTTTATCGGTGGGAACGGGCGGGATCGTCACTCCCGCAGGAGCTTTCTTGAGATAGATGAAGACATTGGCCAGTCCGCCGCCTTCGCCAGCGACGACCGACTCATCTTGAATGCCGACCAGGGAGCAGACCTCATCGCCCGCTTTCATCGTGGCCCCCTTGGCCACCAGCATGGCCAGAGCGGGAGC
>JAYSVZ010000307.1:0-1990 GCA_043718305.1 Planctomycetota bacterium
GTTCGCCAAAGCGAACGGTCGAGGGATGCTAGCCCAGCGAGCCAAATCGTTCCAGACGAGTTTCCAGGGATGGCCTGGTTCCCTGGTTCGGGTGCGAGAAGAGTCGCATGCCTCGACCGAGCAGAGTTCTGCCACGCAGGTCTCACCCTCAACCCCTCTCCGGACAGTCTGTTGAAGAACGTGGCATGGGCGTCTCGCCCATGAACTTTTCAAGGGATTCACGGGCGAGACGCCCGTGCCACAGTGCCACAGCACTTTTTCAACAGGCCCCGGAGTGAGAGGGGTGCCGAAGAGGCGATTAACGCCCGGTGATATCGCCTTGGACCCGCTTCCGGACATCGGTTTCCAGCCGACCGAAAACCTGCTCATGTCGCTGAACAGTGGCTGTGAGGAGGGCGGCCAATCGCTTGGCGGTGAAGTGGTTGAGGATGACCCGTTGCGAGACGCGAATCTTCTGAACCGGGGTTCCCATCGGATTCGGGTTCAGAGCCAAATCGAGGATCACCTCTTCCGGGGTGCTGGAAACCCGGCACAGGTTCGCGTACAGGCCATCGACATTGGAATCATCCAGTTCGATCCGGACGCTTTGTTCTTGTTCCACAGGTCCACCAACGGGACCGCCGAGAGGGGTGTCAGCCATATGAGTTCATCCGAATGAGGAGGAGGTGAGCACGAAACTTTTGCCTGTATAACACGACTACCGGTGGGACTCAAACCCGGAATCTGATTTCGAGGGGGAAGAACGCGCACGAGTCGAAGGCTGGAATGGAATTCTTCGCACGTTTCGAATTTTGCGGAAGGGATGCTGTTGAGACTCGCCAAATCGCAAAGCAAACACCCCCTACGTCGCAGTGGGCCCGCGAAGACGGACGGGGGCTGGGCAGCAGTCGAGGGCGCAGACATCCCAGTTGGGGCCGTATTGCCCGATGGAGGCTTTCGGATAATCGGGTGACATCCGTTCCTGGATCAGTTGGCGGATCATCGAGACGAAGCGGGGGTGCGTGCCGACCGTTTCCGACCGGACCATGTGAACACCCTGTTCGGCAGCGGCTTTTGCGGCTTCGTCATCCAGGTCGTAGAGCACCTCGATATGGTCGGAGAGGAAGCCAATCGGCATGATGATTAACTCCTTGACGCCCTGGTCAGCGAGAGTTTTCACTTGATCGCAGATATCTGGATCAAGCCAGGGATCCTCGGGACGACCGGAGCGGCTTTGGTAGACGAGTTGCCAGCGCTCGGGGGGAATTCCGAGACCTTCGGAGACGAGGCGGCACGTCTCATTCAGTTGCTTCACGTAGTCGCACCCGCCCGCCATCGAGAGGGGGATGCTGTGCGCTGTGAAGGCGATGTGGACGTTGTGGCGGGCCTCGGCGGGGATTTGCTGAAGCGCCGCCTGCATGCGGTCGATGTTGGCGGCAATGAAGTCGGGGTGGTTGTAGAAGGCCCGAATCTTGTCGATCCGGGGCGCGACCTCGCCGATGCCTTGCTGGGCGGCGATCAGGTTCTCGCGATACTGGCGGCAGCCGGAGTAGGAGCTGTAGCCGGAGACGACGAAGGCGAGGGCCGACTGCACGCCGTCCTGAATCATCTGGGCCATGGTGTCGGGGAGCAAGGGGTGCCAGTTGCGGTTGCCCCAATAGATCGGCAGGCGGACGCTGTGGGCCTGCAGCTCGATTTCGACAGCGGAGATCAAAGCCCGAGTCTGGGCATTGATCGGGCTGATGCCGCCGAAGTGCTGGTAATGCTCAGCGACTTCCAGCATTCGCTCGCGGGGGACGTTGCGCCCGCGGAGGACGTTTTCGAGAAACGGCAGCACGTCATCCGGCCCTTCAGGGCCACCAAACGAGACAAAAAGCACGGCATCGTAAGGCAGTGGGGACGACACGGCAGACTCCTCTTTCGCGTTGGGCCAGGTTTGATTCCCGCGGTCCGCTCGGGCCAAAACACGGAACATCAACCCCCGCAGGCAGTTCCGCATCATAGACACCAA
>JAYSVZ010000308.1:0-19134 GCA_043718305.1 Planctomycetota bacterium
GATCTTCACATCCTCGCCGCGCGGGGCGACGCGGTCACCATTGGGGATCTCAAAGAAGAGATTGCTCGGTCGCTCGAAGTTGTTCCACGGCGTCATCAGCCGCGCCCACAGCAGTTGGTAATTATCCTTCCAAAACAGAAAAGGAGTGAGCAACAGCACCACTGCCGCTGCGGCTGCCAACGATCGCCAAGCGGCCCGCGAGTGGTCAACAACATCCGTGAAGTTGGTGGGGGCCACCAGCTTGAGCGTCTCTCGCTCGAGCAGTGACTGCATCAGCGCAGAGCCTTTGTCCCGCGACTCGACTCCGGGTTCCGAGAACTCGACGAGACTAATTAGCCGCTCACCGAACTCGGGATGCTTTTCCTCGACAGCCGCCGCCAATTCCGGAAGCGGCATCCGACAGAAGTATTTCTTCAAGGCCCAGCCGACGAAACCCGCTCCGGTGACCACCAGCGTCCCCAGAGCCACACTGCGACTGACCATCGACAGATCGAGCCACCAGTCGAGAAGGAACGCCACTCCCGCGATGGCCGCCACCGCGATCACGGCGATCGCCAGACCGCTGAGGGCCGACAGCGACCGAATCCGCCCCTCCAGGCGACTCAGTTCGACCGCCACCTTCTTGGGCAGCCGATTCGCCTCGGGACTACGCACGCGAGAAGGCGCTTCCGGCAGTGACACTTGAGCCATGATTGAGACTTGCATCAAGAGTTGAGTGTGTGCGACGTTGCGTCAATTTCACTCGAGTTGAAACAGGGCTGCTATTGTCCCCCAAGGAAGCCTCCAAATGCAATGCTGAATGCTTACGACTCCGGCGACAACTCCTCCATCAAGAAAGAGCGAGCGTAGACCCACATCCGGCGGGCCGTGCGTTCGGAGATCTCCAGCATCTCCGCGGCTTCCACGAGCGGCAGACCTGTGAAATACCGCAGCTTGACCAGTTCTGCCGCCTGAGCATCCTGCGCCGCCAAGCGGGTGATCGCCTCGTCGATCTCGATGACACTGAAGTCGGAACCCGCCTCCGGTAAATCACACAGCGAGACCTGAACCCGATCCCACTCCCCGCCCCGCTTGAGGGCCTCTTTGCGTCGCGCGTTCTCAATCAAGATCCGCCGCATGGCCTCCGCAGCGGCTGCGAAGAAGTATTTACGGCTGCGCCAATCATGGGCGATGGGAGCATCCGCCAGGCGGATGTAGGCCTCATGCACAAGGGCGGTGGCCTGCAACGTTTGCCCCGCCGTTTCATGAGACAGCTTGGCCCGAGCCAAATCTCGTAACTGGTCATACACCAACGGCCAGAGGAGATCCAATGAGGGCGGAGGGCCGCCCTGTTGAATGGCGTTTAACAACGTGGTGATGTCGGACGACATCACCACAGGCTAACTGCTGAATCAGTGGCAACGCAACCATTGGGATTGATGTCATCACGATTCGATTTCGGAAACCACATCGAACCGTACACCGGTCACGATGTTCATTCACGATCAGCTCTCAATTGGCCTCCTCAGTCGATTGCTCAGGGACTCGTTATTGAGGAGACTCACGTTCCAATCTCCCCACACATGCGGGCCCGACTCACACCGCTGACGCAGGACTTCCGATGGCCAAAAAGAAGGCGGATGACTCAGCCACATCGCTGGCAAAGCGGATCGTACAGTCGTTGGAATTACGACGCGCGGCAAGTTCCGGTTATCCGGCATCACTTCGCGAAGTGGCTCGCGATGTGGGCTTTGAGGTCAGCGAATTCGAAGTGAGGGCCGCTCTGGCCAAGCCTCCGCTGAAGTCCGGCTGCATCCTGTCGGTTGATGGAGATCTGGATTCGCTGGCCGTACTGAATGAGACCGCGGACATCGAGCGATTGGTCGGGGACGAACGTCTGCTGCGGACTCTCTGCGAGAACTTGTGCTCACCTCAACTGCCAATCATTTCCGTCAAGGAGATTGTGGCAGCCGGGCTGCTCGCAAAGAAGCTCAACAAGCCTTTCACGTTGATGTGGGAGGGGCGGATCAAGTCGGGGGATTTGCCGCCGTTTGTGGAGGTCGTCTCCGTTCCCGGCAAGACGGCTAAATCGAGCACGAACAAACTGCACGATGTCCGCTTCCCGCTCCCGTGGTTGTCACTCTCCCGAGACCTCGTTCAGGCCATGCAGCCATCGGGTGATGCCGAGGGCCTCATCGTGGAGTGGTCCACGCTCGCGGGCCGCGTTCCCGGGGCGGACCACAAGGCTTATGCCGTCTTGGCCCGCACGTCCGAACCGTTCCAGAGCCAGGTGATCCCCGTCTTTGCCAAGGAGCCTGGCGGTTGGCTGGTGCTGATCGCCAATGCCGAGCGGAGTGCCAGCGATCCACGAATCCTCGACCGCGTCTACCGGGCGACGCTGAAGAAGGGTGATACGGCTGTCGATGTGGCCGCACTGAAGAAACAGAAACTGCTCAGCCCGCATCTGACAGCGGCGTTCACGCGCGTCGTCGATCAGATGGCGTCCCAATGCCCGGAGGGGTTTGGCGTCGTTCGCCTGGGGAAGAAGTCGATTCTATTCCGTCTGCGGGATGTGCCGGGAGGCTCCTGGAGCCATCAGCCATCAGCCGTCAGCGATCAGCCAGCACAATCCGGCTCCCCTCTCCCAGCGCGGCCCACCGAACCGCAGCGCGCCGACGAAGCGAGTTTTGAGAGGGCTTTCCAGGAAGCCTTCGGGCGACTCGACGCGAACGATGGCGGATATAATTTCGTGAAAATTCTTCATCTCCGCAGTGCCTTGCCGCAATACACTCGAATGGAGTTCGACGCGGGGCTGCACGGGTTGCGACTGGCCCGCCGGTTCTCGCTGGTGTCGTCGGAGGGCAATGCGATCACCCTCACGGACCAGGAACGGGAGGCGGGAATCCTGGAGGCCGGAACGCGACTGGTGTACTGCAAGCAGATCGTCTGACCCCCTCGCTTGTTTCGGGCTTTCGCACCACTTGAGATCCTTCCCGCGATGACCACCGCCACTCTCACGACTGACCAAGGCTTGGATATGTTCCGCAGTCATGATGATTTCTTTGATGCGATCCGTGGCTCGAACCCCTTTGGATCGGACAAGGTCACCGCCCCCGAAGAGGTTGTGCCCACAGTCGACAGCATCCACCTCAAGGAGTTCGAGCAACTCCAATCACTCACGCTTCAGGTTCGAGAGCAGAGCCGTTCGATCGGCGCGTTGCTCTGGGGCGGAGCGGGCGTCGGCAAGAGCCATCTGGTGTCACGACTGTTTCAGTGGGCCCAGGCCGAGGGCCACGCCATCTGTGTTTACCTGCCGAACATCTTGTCGTCGCCGCAGCACATCCCCCGACATTTCCTGCGCTCGGTAATGAGCGAACTGGTCGGTGGGTGTTCCAAGGCCAAGCAGTCGTCGCTCAACTCCCTGCTCTGGTCGATCATCACTCCCGATGGCCATCGCAATATTCAGTCCTCAGCCGCGCGCCACATCTATCAGCAAGCGATCGACGCATTAGACCTTCGCAGTGAAGGGGTCTCGGCTCAATTTAATCTCGCGGTATACGACGTGCTCTTCAAGTTCTTCAAACTGGTGAACAGCCCGGTCATTTCGAGGCTGGAATGGAAGACCTTCGAGGCCATCATCGACTGGATCTCGGGCGACGGGATCGAGGTTGAAGCGGCCACGGAAGCGGGAATCTCGCCCCGCGCGCAGCATCTCGACGAGGATGGCCTCGTTCGCCTGCCCGATGACCAGCACATTGCGCAGGTCTTTCAGATCTTGACGGCCTTATGTCATCGCAGTGGGCGGACGCTGCTGATTTGCGTTGACCAGATCGACAACATCGGTCGTGATCGCGTCGCGAACCTGGCCGCGTTTGGTCTCAAGCTGCTCGACCAGCGGCAAGGGTTATTGCTCGTTACGTCGGGAATCAAGGAGACCGTCTTAACGATGCGCAAAGACGGCGTCATGACGGAAGCGCAATGGGACATGCTGGCCCGGGTCCGCATCGACTTGAATCTTGTTTCGGCTGAGGAGGCCCGGGAAATTCTCGTCGAGCGATTGCGACCGATTCACTTCAACGCCCAGACACTTCCCAGGATCAGGGAGATGCTGGAGCGCCACGCCTTATTCCCTTTGGGTGAGAAAGAGTTTGAAGAGCGCTTCGGTCAATCCCCTGAGTTTCGCCCCCGCTCGGTCGTCGCCTGGGCGGATCAGAACTGGGGGCTGGTGCAGCAGCGACTCCGCGATCAGGGAGGAGAGGCCTGGCTCAATCACTGGGCGACAACCGCTCCCAGCCGATCGGGACTGTCGGAAGCAGAGGTCATTGATCAGGCTGTCGCCGACGATCTGAATAGCCGCATTGCCAAGCTGCGAGACAGCCATTCGCCGCCCAACGCGGATCACCTCGTGACGGTTCTGGAACTGCTGTTGTTGCGGCTGCTGGAGGTGGAGCACGTCAGCCAGCACTACTCGCTGCTGCGGATTCGGCGGATGAGCGAGGAGCCGCGACCGTTCGACCTGAAGATCGAGGAACGAGTGGCCGGTTCGGACCAGAAGGTCCGTTCCGCCGTGACGATCATCGTGGCGCGCAATGGACACTCCGCGTGGCGGCCAGTGGAGCGACTCGCCACGAAGGTTCCCGCTGACATCACTCACCGCATCCTGGTGACGGATGACGAGCGAGCCCCCTTGCCCTCAACTCCGGGCATTCTCGAGAACTACGCGACGCTGGTGGGCATGGGGCCAGCGATATTTCGCCACATCAAATTGACCCTTCAACAATACGTCGAACTTGATGCCCTTCGCTCGGCGATTGACGATGCCGCGAATCTGACGATTGAATTTGCCAACCGCTCGGATTCGGGGGCCACTCCCTCCGAAGTCATCGAGTCGTTACACCGCCTCGACCGGTTCCGATCTCACCCGCTGTTACGAGAGCTACTCACAGAACCCGGGGCCACTCCCCCGCCCGCCCCGCAGCCCGTGCCGCCCGCGGTGAAAGACTTGATCGCCACGATCATCCGGGGAAACTTGGGCTGGAGGATCTGTGTCTCCACCAACGATGTCGCTTCCGAAGTGATGGGGCAACCCGGCATCCCGCCACTCGAATTTCAGCAGACGCATGATCTGGTCGTGGAGGTCGCCCAGAGCATGGAATCTGAGTCGCGCCTCATTTCCAAAGTGCATTTGAACGGCCTGCTGTTGATGAGTGCTCACTAACGTTTCGAAATGGATTCACTCGTGCCCTTTCTCGCTCCGGTTCACTTCACGGTCTCCCAAGTTCGCGTGGCTGCGAGCTGTCCTCGGATTCTGTACTTCGACGCACAGGACAACCGGCGACGAAAGCTGATGACGCCGCAGATCACGCGCATCTGGGAGCAAGGGGCGTCGGAGACCACCGCCGGGGGAAGCCTGTTTCACGCCACGGTCGAGAAGTTCAACCGCCTGGCCGGGAAGGGCGATGCCATCCGCCAGATCGTGCGGCGGACTTCGAACAAGGACGAACTGCTGCGCTCGATCATGGCGTTCCTACAGAAAGAGTGCTTGAATCGCGGCCAGTTGCTCAAGAAGTCGCCCGAGGTGATCGCCAACTTTTCCAGGTGCGTCGAAACCTACATGGGGGAACTGACGGACATCATCCACTATGCCAAGACGATCCAGAAAGACCCGGATGAGATCGTCGACCAGCTCTTTGCCGACATGCCCAAGCGGGTCGATGTGACGTTCCATGTGGGGCCGCAGCGCCAGCCGGTGCATGTCACCGGTCGACTCGACTATGTGTTCTTCGACTGGAGAAACGAGCGGCTGCGGATTGTCGACTACAAGCTGGCCCCGGCCACGAACCCCAACAAGGATCAGTCCCAAGTCGCGATCTACGCCCTGATGTACCATCATCAACATCGGTTCAATTGCGACGCAGCCGTCTTCTACCTGCACCCTCGTCGACATGTGGTGGAGATGACCTGGGAACAGGTCGAGAGCGAACGGGGTCAGGTCTACAACTTGCTGGCGTCGATGGTCGAATGGAGTCGATACTCGGCAGAACAGGGGATTGGGCAGTTGCCGCCCGGAGAGACCTCGTACTGCGACGGATGCAAGTGGCGCAGTCGGTGCGAGCCAGAACTGGGGGCCAAGTCTCTGGGCGGCTTGATTGACTGGCAACCCCCGACGAGTGCCGAGATGGAAGTCGTGGTGATCGATCCTCCGGCGATCACTCCCGAGGAGGTCGCGGAAGAAGAACGCGTGGCCGATGAAGAGCGATCTGCCGAAGAACAGGAGTTCCCCGCGAGCGATGCAGAACCCCCCGAGCCGTTGCGGGAGTCGACATTACACTCCACCCTCACCCCCGGTCCCTCTCCCCGGGGGAGGGGGGAGCAGGAAGGTGCAAAGACCAAATCGATAACTGCTCTAATCACACCGCGTGAGGCCGTCGCACCGCAGAAGGCATTGGCGGTCGAAGCGGACCCCACGGACATGGGATCACGAGACACGTTGTCTCTCGGCAAGCGAACCGATTCGGTGACACCGATCACCATCCGATCGAAACACCTCTGTACGCACACCGCCGTCGTCGGGGCAGCCGGGAGCGGAAAAACCTGGCTGGCCAAGGTGATTGCCGAGGAGGCGATCCTCAGTGGGGTGCCGGTCCTGGCGATCGATCCGCAAGGCGATCTGGTCCAGTTTCTCAAGCGGCGTCCCGAGGCCGAGATCGCGGAGCAGGCTCCCGAGCACTTGGCGCGGTATCGGGAATTCTCGGAGCGCGTCGAGACGCGGATCTTCACGCCGGGCACCTCGCATGCGATCCGCCTGCGCCTGAATCCGATTCGGCTTCCGCGGCGAGAGGATGTTCGCGAAACGTCGGCGGAGCGCCGCGAAGAAGAGTATTCAGGGATGATCGACTCGGTCGCCCTCAATCTGGTGGGTCTCGTCTCCGCCGGGAAGAAGTCGGTCGACGCACAGCAGGCGTTTGTGAGTCGCGTGCTGCGAGCCTTGGTGGAATCGACTTCGCGCGAGGCGCTCGATCTGAGCGAGATCGCCTCCGCCGTGATTGGTCCCGAATCGGTCGGGATTGTCGATGCCGAGCATTTGATCAAGAAGTCCGAGCGTGAGACCTTGGGGCGGCAGATCAATGCGCTGGCTTATGGCCCCCTCAAGAAGCTCTTCACGGGAGGGACGCCCCTCGATATCGACCGGATGCGAACTCCGGTAACGCCCGGAAAGATCCCGCTCAACGTCATCTACCTGAATGCCCTGACCGATGTCGAAAAGCATGCGTTTCTGGCGGCTCTCGCGACCGAGGTCTACCGCTGGATGTGTTGTGCCGGGGGAGATCCGTCGCGACCGCAGCTCCTGTTCTACCTGGATGAGGCCCGCGACTTTCTGCCCGCGGGAGCCTCCAAGCCCGTGGCCAAAATGCCCGTCACCCGGCTCTTCACCCAGGCCCGCAAGTTCGGCGTCGGATGTCTAGTCTGCACCCAAAGCCCGAGATCGGTCGACTACAACATCTTCGGAAACTGCAGTACCAAGCTGATCGGCAAGCTCGAAACGCCGCAGGACTCTGACACGATTGGCAAGTGGTTCGAAACCGACGGCCCGAAGCCCGACTGGATCCGGCAACGGACCGGTGCCGAGTCGGGTTCCTTCGTTGGCCGCTGGCCCGAACAGCCCGCATCCGAAGCGGGCCAGGTCTTTCAATCCCGCCTCCTGTTTTCTTCCCACGGCGGGGCCTGGACCCCCGATCGCGTCGAGGCCGAAGTGCTCCTCGACCCAGCTCACATCGCTTTACGCGGTCCTGTGAAATGAACGGGATGAGTTGGAGTCCAGCCTTTAGGCTGCTCCAGACAGATTAAAGCCAGAACTCCATCCTCGCTCGCTTGGCGGAGGTTCGGGGCAGTATTCATCTCCGGCCTGGCTACAAAAAAACCGCCGGAACTCCGAGGGGGAGGAGCACCGGCGGCTGCGAAGGACTGCACTTCGAGTCCAGCAAAAGAGTCATCGGTTGCCAGAAGGTCGACCGACCTGCAAAATCTGCCGAATTCCGTGAGAAGCGATTCTAACGGTTCGACCGCCGTCCGCTTCCGATCCGAAAGGTTCCTCCCACGATGTTGTCACACTGGCCCTTCCGATGCTGTTCGATTGCTGGCTGGGTTGGGCTATGGGCGGCGATCGCCTGGGCCGAGGCTCCGATCGAGTACCTCGGCGAAGCCCAGCTCCCCGGGAATCATCTTGATCGTTCCGGCTTGGAAACCGAGCTGGTCGCGGGTCACCCTGCTAACCAGTTCGGGGGGATCAGTGCCATCGAGCATTGGCAAGGGAACCAATACCTGCTGCTGCCGGACCGGGGGTTCGGTGATGGAGCGGTGACCTATCACACGCGGTTCCACCGCGCCACGATTGATGTGGCTGCGGCCCAGGCGGGTGTGATCCCGATCACGATCGATCAAACGACGCTGCTCCACGATCTCACGGGGCAGCCGCTCGTGGGGCGGGACACTGCGGTTCGCGTCGGCCCAGTTGGTCCGACCCGCCTTGATCCCGAGGACGTTCGCGTCATGCGGGTGGATGGCCAAGAGCCCCTCCTGGCGATTAGCGATGAGTATGGTCCGTGCGTCGATCTTTACGGAATGGATGGCCGCCGCGTCCGCGAATCCGAGATTCCGGCCCGGTATCTGGTCGCGACGCGTGGCACCGAAGAGCAGGAACAAACCAACACGACCGGACGCCAAACGAACGGCGGGTTTGAATCGCTCGGTATCACGCCCGATGGATCGGCACTCTATGCGGTGATCCAGACCCCACTCCTGCAAGATGGCGGAGCGGAGGGGATCTTCAATCGCATTCTGCGGATCGATCGCCAGACGGGTCACACTCAGGAGTTCATCTACCGCCTGGAGGCCCCAGAAACGGTGATCTGCTCACTCCTCTTCATCGACTGTCACCGCGCCTTGGTCCTCGAACGAGACGGCAAGTCGGGGGACGAATCCCAATGCAAGAAGGTGAAACTGGTCGACTTCGACGGAGCCACCGACACCGCACACATCACCCGCTTGCCGACCGATCCAGACGCCCTCGATCCGCAGATCGTTCCGATTCGCAGCCAGGAGTTCCTGAACCTGCTCGACTTCGAAGTGATCCGCGAAAAGACTCCCAAGAAGTTCGAGGGACTCACCTTCGGCCCCGACCTGCCCGATGGCCGAAAGCTATTGCTGGTGTCGGTCGACAATGATTTTGACATCAAGAATCCGACGCGGATCTTTGCCTTTGCAGTGTCGGTGCCCGGTTGACTCGGTTTGGAGCCGACCGGTGTGCGTTGGCACAAGAGGTTCGCTGAGGCGAAACTCTCTGCGCCAGGACCACTTCACTTTGACCGCGATGCGAACTACGGCTTTCCGCAAGCCCCTTCCACAAACTTGACGAGATCGTAGTAGCTCCGACCGCCGACATCGTTGTTCACGATCTGGTTGTCTTTGAGCAGCATCAGATGCGGGATCGATCCGACCTCAAAGTGTTGCGCCAATTGGGGACGTTCATCAATGTCGATCTCCACGATGCGGAGTCGACCGCCATACGCCTTTTCCAGTTTTTCAAGGCTCGGCTTCATGGCCTTGCAGGGGCCACACCATCTCGCCGAAAAATCGAGCAGGACGGGCGTGCTCGCACTGCCGACATGTTCCTGGAACCACTCATCATCCGGGGCCTTGAGCGGCTGGGGAGTCCATTCGGATTGCGAATTCGATGGCGTTCGGGAATAGGCCAGCAGCAAAGCGGCAATGAAGATGGCCAGAACCAACAAGGAGCTGCGATTCATGGAACGGACTCCGGAAATGGAAGGGATGCTCGGCGGGGATTGTAGCCGCTGAACGATATCGCTGCCGAGAGATGTCCCGAGTCTGACCAATAAGTCCTCCCTACCCCCTATTTTCGAGTGTCCCTGACGGGACAATGCTAGCAACTGAGGCGAAGACCGTTTGCGTGTGGCTTTTTTCGGAGCCTCGACATTGACCCTCTTCAATCGACCCGCAGAACTCGCACCTTGTGGTTGCTGCTGTCCCCGACGTAGATATTTCCGGCTGCGTCGACGAAGACGCCGTGCGGGCGGTTCAGGCGGCACTTCAGCGGGTCACCATCGGGACCATCGCCCGCTTGGCCATCCCCGATGACGGTTTCGATCATCCCAGTCGCTTGGCGGACCACGCGGATCGTGTGGCTCTCGGTATCGGCGAGGTAGATGTCCCCATTCAGGGCGCGGGCGACCCCCTTGGGGCCAGAGAGCTTGGCCTCGCGAGCGGGGCCGCCGTGGCCGCTGTAGCCCGACTTTCCAGTCCCCGCGAGGTGAGACAACGTCCCCTTCGCGAGATCGATCCGGTAGAGGGCGTTCCCCTCGCGAAGCGCTAACAGAAGGTTCCCACTCGGTTCAACTTCCAAAGCGCGGGGACCATTCAGCGGAGTCCCGACGAGCGGCGCTCCATCCGGCGTTGGCCCCTGGCGGCCCGTCCCCGCAAAGGTCTCGATGACTCCCGAGGCCAGGTCGACTCGTCGGACGCGGTGGTTCTTGATGTCGCAAAGATACAGGCCGCCACGGTCGTCGAGCGTGATCGAGTGCGGTTCTTTCATCTGCGCCTTCGTCGCGGGGCCACCGTCACCCCGAAAACCGCCGCCGTTGCCGCCAGCCACCGTGGTGATGATCCCGGTCTGTGCATCGACGCGGCGGACCGCATCGGCCTTCATATCGACAAAGAGCATGTGGCCGTCCCGATCGAAGCGGACCTCATACGGCTCCCGGCACAGAGCCTTCGTCGCCACCTCACCATCTCCGGCATGCCCCGCTTTCCCAGGCGTCCCCACGACGGTCGTCGCCACCCCCGACTGCAAATCGACGCGGCGGATCGTGTGCGAAGTCGTCTCGCAAACATACAACGCCCCGTCCGGCCCGACCACCAACCCGAACGGCCCGCCACATTCTGCCTTCGCAGCGGGCCCACCATCTCCCGCAAAGCCGTCTCGCCCCGTCCCCAGGATCGTCGTCACCTCATGGGCCGAAACGATCGCTGTCAATGCAAACGAAAAGATGACACAGGCCAGCCAGTGGATCATTGTCCCTCTCCCATCACAGATGCAGTCTTCAAGGACTCCCCCTTCCGACGGAACGACAGATTGAACCGAATTGGGAACTCAGTGGCAAACTATTGTGTCACCGGTGATTGGTCGGGGCAACCGGCGTTGCCCGTGAGAACTGCTTCAGCTCTTTCGGTCCCAGTCCGCTTCACGACTCACTGGACACCTCTTCGCTCCCGAGCGAACATCTGTAAATCGCTCCCTTGGCTGTCACTCGTCGAGTCCCCCCGTGTCTGCTCTTGCACAAACCGTTTCCGTCGCCCTCGCTGATCGCAGCTATGACATTCACATTGAATCGGGATGCCTCGCGCGACTGGCCGAGATCGTGGAGCCGTGGGGCGTGCGGTTCGGGCGGGGGGCGGCCTTGCGATCGGGCGTGATTATCAGTGACTCGAACGTGCGGGTGCATGCCGAAACGGCCCGTCGGTCGTTGGTAGAAGGGGGTTGGCGAACGGAGGTCATTGAACTTCCGCCCGGGGAACCGACCAAAAACTTGGCCGTGATCTCCTCGATCTACGACCGACTGGTCGAGTTCGCCGCTGATCGCCGGACTGTTGTGTTCGCTGTCGGGGGCGGTGTGATTGGTGACGCTGCGGGCTTTGCGGCGGCCAGTTACAACCGTGGGCTGCCGTTCATTCAGTGCCCGACGACGCTGTTGGCCAATGTGGATAGTTCCGTCGGGGGCAAGGTCGGTGTGAATCATCCTAAAGCGAAAAACCTGATCGGGGCTTTTCACCAACCGCTGGGAGTCGTCATCGATCCGAGTGTGCTTGAGACGCTGCCAGTTCGCGAATACCGGGCGGGCTTGGCCGAGGTCGTGAAGTACGGGGTGATTCTGGATGCCGAGTTCTTTGACTGGCTCGCAGCGAACCAGTTGGCAGTCAACGCCCGCGATCCGCAGGCGCTCCTCAGAATGATTGCCCGCAGTTGCCGCTTGAAGGCCGATGTCGTCGAGCATGATGAATACGAGCGGACCGGTCTGCGGGCGGTGCTGAACTACGGACATACCTTCGGTCACGCCTTCGAGGCTCTGGCCGGGTATGGCGAACTCCTGCACGGCGAGGGCGTCGCGATCGGCATGATCTATGCGAGCCGTTTGGCCGAAGCCCTGGGCCGAGTCGATGCGCAGTTCACCCAGCGTCAGGTCGACTTATTAACGGGGATCGGACTCCCGACCGAATTACCAGCGGGGTGTGACTGGCCCACCGACGATGTCATCGACCGCATGCGGCTCGACAAGAAGTCAGAGGCTGGGAAGCTGCGGTTTGTGTTACCAACTCGCATGGGACATGTGGAATTGGTCGATGGGGTCGACGAGGCGCTCGTTCGACGAGTGCTGGAACGCGAGTGACTGCGATCAAGCGAACAATCGGGGTTGGAGTTCAGGCTTTCGCGGGCCTGGACATGACTTCAAACTCTTTCCCGGGCGCGCCAATGACGATGACCAAGCCCCGCTTTCGCGTTGACCTGACGGCGGACTTCTATGATGGTCAAGGTCAACTCAAATACGCCGATGTGGGCCTTGATCGGCTCGCAGCTGTCTCCCAGATCGAGGTCGGTCGCTTCACCGAACACCGACCGGAGATCGCTCCCGAGCAACTTGCCGGGACACAAGGCGTGGTCGTGCTGACCCCCCGCGTCACCGCAAGGAGCCTCTCGGCAGCGCATGACTTGTTGGTCATTGCCCGGTTCGGCGTCGGCTATGACAGCGTCGATGTCACGGCTTGTACCGCAGCCGATGTCGTGCTGTGCATTACCGCCGGAGCCGTCGACCACTCGGTCGCCGAGGCCACGGTCGGTTGGATGCTGGCCCTGACGCATCATGTTCGGACAAAGGATACGCTCGTTCGCGAGTCCCGTTGGAATGACCGCAGTCGTTATATGGGGAGCGAACTTCGCGAGCGAACACTTGGGCTGGTCGGCTTCGGCGGCATTGGGCGGGCTGTCGTGCGGCTGTTGAGCGGGTTCGGGATGCAGCCTCCGCTCGTCTTTGACCCGCATGTTCCCGCTGAGGTGATCGCCCAAGCGGGGGCTCGGTCGGTCGCGCTGGATGAACTCGTCTCCACCGCCGACTTTGTATCGCTGCATTGTCCGCTGAATGAGCAGACCCGGAACCTGATCGGGGCCCGTGAACTGGCTCGAATGAAGCCGACGGCGTACCTTCTGAACACCGCGCGAGGAGGGATCGTCGATGAGGCGGCGCTGTTCCGCGTCCTGAAGGACCAGCGGATCGCTGGCGCGGCGCTCGACTGTTTTCTGGACGAACCGCCCCCCAGACCGCCTTGCTTCGCGGAACTCGAAAACGTCCTCCTCGCACCGCATTCAATCGCCTGGACCCACGAGCTGTTTCGAGAGATCGGACGGACCGCCTGTCGCAGCTTGGTCGATCTGGCCCACGGACGCCGCCCGCTGGGCGTGGTCAATCCCGAGGTCTTCGAGCGCCCCAGCTTTCAGGAGAAGTGGAACCGGCTGTCTCTTCGAGCAGAATCGGACCGATCGAATTGAGTGTCAGCAGAAGCGACTCGGACGACGACCGTGAGCCAGCGAGCGCCTTGCGGCTCACCAATGTGCCATTCCAGACCGCTCGAAGAATGACAACTGGCCACCGACAACTCAAAACCTCTTCGGTCAGCATCAGGGCCGCGCTCGGTTTCTCCCCGGTTTTTTAAGGGGACGCGAAGCGATCCTCGCATGCGCGACCGGTCGGTCGATATGCTCCCCTCACAATTCCCTCACGCTGCGCCCTGGATTCCGCAATGGCCTCGAACACTGAACTCGTTGAACAACTCCGCTGGCACAAGTTTCCCGTCCTCAACGACGGGTTTGTCTGCCTGGTCGACAGCATGGGAGACGATTCTGCCGTCGTGCAAGCCGCTCGCGTGAGTTACGGCGAGGGAACCAAAAAAGTCTCGGACGATCGAACCTTGATCCGCTATCTGATGCGGCATCGGCACACGACACCCCTCGAAATGGCCGAAGTCAAGTTCCTGGTCCGCGTCCCGATGGACTGCTGGCGGCAATGGATTCGTCATCGGATGGCCAGCGTCAATGAGTACAGCACCCGCTACTCGGTCGCCATCGATTCGATGCAGGCCACCCCGCCCGAAGAGTGGCGGACCCAGGCCACGACCAACCGCCAGGGGAGCGAGGGCTACCTGACCCTCGAAAAGGGCCAACAGCTTTCGAAAGCCGAAGCGGAGTACCAGCGCGCTGCGGACAAGCTGTACCGCGAACGGCTCGAAGTCGGCGTCGCCCGGGAACAGGCTCGCAAGGATCTGCCGCTCTGTACCTATACCGAGGCGTACTGGAAGATCGACCTGCACAACTTGCTGCACTTTCTCGCCTTGCGAATGGACTCCCACGCCCAACTCGAAATTCGCCAATACGCCACCACGATCGGCGAACAGATCGTGGCCAAGCTCTTTCCGATGGTCTGGGAGGCATTCATCGACTACCGCCGCGATGCCGCTTCACTGTCCCGTCTGGAGGTCGGCGTCATCCAGCGGTTCGTGCAACTGGCCAGCGAACGCGGCGTGAAAATGCCGGGGGACGAGGCTCTCTTCCTGGCGGCTCAAGACGAAGCGTGGGTCTCACTGGCCCGCTCGCGCGAACGCGATGAGTGCCGCGAGAAGCTGGTCCAATTGGGGTTATTGGTCCCCTCATGGCAGTAGATCACTTCCGGCAATCTCGGGTTGAGTCTTCGTTCAGTATCGAAACTCTATCTCTCCTTCCTCATCACTATTCATCTCCATGATCTCCATCGATTGGAATCCGACGCGCCAAACGCTTCGCACCTTTGCCGGTGGGTTGTGTGGACTCGCGGTCGCCTATGCGGGCTGGCTGCTGTGGCAACAGCGGCTGGAGGGCGTTCGTGCGGGGGCTTGCCTGGTGATGGGGCTGCTGGGCGTGGCTGGGATTGTCGCACCGAATTGTTTGCGGTGGCTCTATGTGGGCTGGATGGTGCTGGTCTTTCCGATCGGTTGGGTGGTGTTTCAGACGATGCTGGCGATCCTGTACTTCGGGGTGTTCACGCCGATCGGTTGGCTGATGCGGCTCCTGGGGCGCGACCCGCTCCAACTGCGGCCCACACCGAATGCGACCTCGTACTGGATTCCGCACGCGATCTCGGATGATCCGAAGAAGCATTTTCGTCAGTATTAGAATTAGAGCTTTCAGCGATCAGCCAGCACAATCCGGCTCCCCTCTCCCCCCGGGGGCCTGTTAAAAAAGCCCCGTGGCACGGGCGTCCCGCCCGTGAGTCCCTGGGAAATCGCATGGGCGAGACGACCATGCCACTGACTTCAACAGTCTGCCGGGAGAGGGACTGGGGGTGAGGGAGAGTGGCGAGACAACTCCCGAATTGACTTTGGCTGAGAGCCGCTTGCTCTGACGGAAGACCAATGGCGAAAATGCTCTAGCTAGCTAGACGACGCAGTTCGTCGCCATGAGGTGATCCGTTTGGTAGATTCAACGCGTCCGTTGAGATCTCTGTCCTCGAAGGAGTGAACGCATGAATCCCCGCCGTATGTGGCTCGCGCGCTGTGTGTGTATTGCGATGTTCTGCTGTGGAATGGTCACGGACTTGGCGCACGCCAGCGATCCAAAGCCAGGAGCGACTCAGCAAGCCGATCTGGGCGGCGGCACATCGCTCGAAGTGGTCTACATTCCACCGGGCGAGTTCATGATGGGGAGTACGCCGGAAGAGAAAGCCTGGGCCACGGGCATCGAAGGCGGGGCCCAACCAGGAACGGAGCGTGAATCCTACGAAGGCGAAAAGCCGCGACCGATGCGGGTCAAAGATGGGTTCTGGATGGGACGGACCGAGGTCACGGTCGGTCAGTTTCGCCGTTTCGTCGCGGAGTCCAGCTATGTCACTGATGCAGAGAAACCGGGCGGAAAGACCCAGTGCTTCAACCCGAAGTGGGATGGATATCATTTGACGACGAAGGTTTCGCATCCCTGGGAGCCGATGCCGGGCAAGAGTTGGCGCGATCCCAATTTCGCCTTTCCACTCGAAGATCATTTCCCCGTCGTCTGCGTGAGCTGGAATGACGGACGGGCCTTTTGCAGTTGGCTGACGAAGCACGAGCGCGAGGCGGGCCGCTTGCCACAAGGGCTGGAGTACCGACTGCCGTTGGAGACGGAATGGGAGTATGCCTGCCGCGGCGGCAATCCGGGGAGCCAATACTTCTGGTGGGGCCATGAGATCAATGACGGTGAAGGTCGGCTCAACATCTCGGCCATCGATTTTCTGCCGAATAGCAAACACACCTGGCCGCTCGGAAAGGCCCCGTGGAGCGATGGGTATTCGTTCGTCTCACCCGTCGATCACTACGGTGAACAAGGCCGCAACGGCTTCGGTATGGCGGACATGTGCGGCGGCGTCTGGGAAGTCATTCTCGACGACTTCGATCCGAAGGGGGGACACGAAGAGCTGCACGTCGTCACCGAGAACCCGCGACCGGTCTGCCGAGGCGGCAACTACTTCGACGTTCCCGGCAACGCCCGCTGTGCGGTTCGGCTGGGGCTACAAAGTACGAGTTACTCCGATTCTCGCGATGGGTTTCGAGTCTGCCTGGGCGTGCCACGGCGACATTGAGCGGCAGGGTGGCCGGGTCTGAAGGCTTTGCGTAAGGCCTGGTCCGCGAACGAGTTCACGCTACATTAGGGCCATCCGAAAAGCCTTCAGACCCGGCCACTCGGCCGCTGCATCACTGTGGTTGCCCCCGTGGTGCTGTTGAGCGAAACTTACGACCGTTGAGCATTGCTCCGAGCCATGTGTAACGCACACCGAACTCGTAGACCACCAGCAGCCCTGCGGTGACTGCCACGACGATCATCATCCACTTGACACCGGGGGGAACCTCCCAAGCTCGCACGAAGTATTGCCCGGCAATCACCAGTGGCAAGTGTGTCAAGTACAGCCAATACGAAGCATCCGACAGGTATCGGACCGCTGGGCGAGGTTGGGAGAGGTACTGCCGGAACATCCCCAGGCATCCCCAGATCATGAGCCATGTGAAGCCGATCTGCGGCAATGATGTCAAAGCGGGCTGCCCCATGGTGACCAGAGCCATCGGGAAGCAGACCGAAAGGGCGATCGACAGAGCCCACGCCCATCGATGTCCGACTCGACCGGTGGCATCATCGGCCTCATGATACATCGCTCCGTACACAAAGAAGACCGCGTAATAGAACAAGACGTGAGGCTGCGGCAAGACCCCCGATGATGTGTCAGGCCCAAACGAGGGGGCGTAAGTCCCCATCAAGAGTTGGGGAATGAGCGTCAGTGGGAACAGCCATAGCATTCGCATGGGCGAGAGTACGGCGTTCCTCAACCGGGCACTCTGCGGGATGCGTTTCAGCAGTGGGATCACCAGCACAAACACGCCCACCAACCAGCACAGGAACCAGAGAAACCACAGGTGCATCAGACTATCGCCCAGAAACAAGTGGACCGGGGCATGACCCTGTCGCCAGGTCACCAGCCAACGATCGGATGTGAGCCAGGCGGCGTATGCGGTTCGAAACTTCCCGATGGGGGCTTCCAGAGCCGGTAGCAGAACTGGTAGTGCCGATTGTAACCGTGAGGCGGGGAGTAGTTCCCGGCATTGCTCGCGGCCCGCTTCGATCTCGTCATAGGCCCGGATGGTCACCCCGATCTCTCGGCAGATCGATTCCGTGATCGCTCGATCCGCTAACAGAACATCGGCGGGATCGCGTCCAGCATGATTGAGAGCTGTCAGGTTGGCTCCGCGATCCTTGAGGAGCTTCAGGTGTTCAGGGTAACCCAGAAAGACGGCCGCATGGGCCGGTGTCGAGCCATCGGAGTTGGCCCCATCGATCCCTGCTCCCCGATCAAGCAGGTTTCGAGTGGTCTCCAAATTCCCTGTCAGCACAGCCCAGGAGAGCATCGTAATTCCGACCGAATCGCGAGCGTTCACGTCGAACTTCTCAGCCAGCGCGGCATCGATCCGCGTCCGGTCCTGGTCCTTGAGTGCATCAACGAGCCGCTCGACCGGGGTCTCGGGAACCTTGGCCGTTGCCGATTCCGCAGCTGCCGAACTCTTCATGGCCCAATTCGAAACCCAGTGCATCACTGGAATGATCGTCAGCATCCCCAGCAGGCAAGGCACAAGCACCCGCAATGCCCGATGTCGCAACAGCGCCCCGACCCCGTGTCGCCGCCACAGCATCGCCGTGAAGAAGCCACTGACCACAAAGAACAGCGGCATCCGAAACCCATGCACGATCAAAAAGAAGGGCACGAACACCCCGGTCTGCTGGGTATCCTGCACGATCCACGGGAATGGCAGAAATGAAAGAGCGGCATGCAGCCCAATCCCCAGCAGCATGGCAAACCCACGCAATGCATCCAAGTCATGACGACGGGGGAGACTGGTGGGACGCGTCTGATTGGCCGTAGTCATGGAGCGTATGATTCCCGGAGGAGTATGCAGCGATTCGCCACCTCCCCGAAGTCGGGCGAACTCAGATGGCACTTGATTCGACTGGTTCTTCTGACCAGTTGTCTTCTCATGCGGACAACGTGAGGGAAGGAAGAAAAGATCAACAGGATTTCTCCGAATCCAGAGAAAAGTCCGAGTAAAGTAGTCACGTAGGGTGGAACCACCGGTGGAACCAGCTCGCTTTGGAGCGCAGGCCCGCCGTGATAGAGCGAGTGTTCTCGGAATGGTGGGCCAGCCCCCAGAGCGGCTGGTCTCCTCCCGACAGGAAGGAAATAGTCGATAGGGGAGGTGCCCCAACGGCGGGGTGGCCGGGTCTGAAGGCTTGGCGTAAGGCCCGGTCCGCGAATGCGGTCACGCTTCCCGCAGGGCCATCCGCGAAGCCTCTTGGCCCGGCCCCCCAATGCCCTCCTGGTCAAGCCGGAGCTTGGGAACGAGGGGAACTTGATGTCGATGGAAGTCACGCTAGAGAGTGGCGAGACGACTTCTGAATTGTCTCCGGCAGAGGGCCGAATGCGGCGCCGGAAGACCGATTCGGAAAGCGCTTTAAGACTTGGCTGCGGCCCTGAAGCAGCG
>JAYSVZ010000309.1:0-1983 GCA_043718305.1 Planctomycetota bacterium
TGATCGTGACCGCGACTTGATCCTCGTCGGAGTTGCGACCGGGTTCACCGATCGGGCTGCCCATCGTGAACGGCGTCTCGGTGGCGGGGATCCAGATCAGCTTCAGCGTCACCCCGCCGGGGAGCGTGATCGTCTGCGTATCGCCGAGTTTCGTGCCCGCGCCGACGCCGTCATGATGCGGGAGCTTGAGCTCCTTTTTGATTTCAAGAAGTCGTTCCCATGCGATCGCGGCATCGAGATCGTCTACCGCTTGGCGGTATTTCAAGACCGTCTCCAGCGTGGCAACTTTCGCGGGCAGCTCCGGAGCATCGGGGGTCAGTCGGACAAGAGCTTCCAGCAGATCGAGGACGGTGTTCCAGTTCTTCGACTGGCGGGCCTCTTTCAAAGCGGCATCAATCGCCACCAAATACGGAGCCGCCAGCTTGACCGACAGCTTTTTCCGGGTCTCAGCGAGTTGTTTCGTGCAGTCGCTGTGCCATTTCAGTGGCGGTGACATGGGGAAGGCACCGATCGCCTTCTGCACTTGGTCGAGCGCCGCTTGCAGGGCTTCAATCGCCGCTTCGGGACGGTTCTCAGTCAGATGAGTGGCGGCCGTGGTGCGGCCCCGAGTGAGATGTTCATTCAGGTCATCCAAGAGAAACTGTTCGGCATCGCCCGTAACCTGGAACTTCAGCTCTGGAAGCGGGGGCAGGTCTTCGAGCGTCTTCTCGGGGCGGGAGGGCAGGACGGTGGAGGTGAGGGCGGCGGCGGTTTCCTTACCGGCTTGCTCCATCAGGAGGGCATTCTCGGGGTTGTCGAGAATCCGGTCGGGGCTGAGTTCGTTCTGCTGGTCCCCGTGGGAGACGAGATTGGTGGCTTTCTGGAGCAGTTGCGGGTCGATCAGGTCGTTGACTTTTTTGCGGGTGGGCAGATCGACGAGCAGGTCTTCGTGTTGCCCGATCAGGACGCGGACCTGGGAACGCGCGGCATCGATCTTGCCCAGGTAGACGCGGAGTTCCGAACAGCGGCGATCGAGTCGGCGTGGTTCGGCGACCACCGAGTCAGAGGCCGGAGCGAGCCGGACGGCGTCGAGTGTCTGGCCCGTTCGCGCGAGCTGGCTCCGTAGGTCGGCGGTCTTTTTGGCGAGTTCGACGCGATACAGCTTCACGGTGTCGAGGATGTTCTGCTCGTTCTCCTGCAACTGGGCCAAGGATGTCTGGAGCTTGGCGATCAGTTGATCGAGGGGATCGGCGGCGGGTTGGATTCCCTGTTGAATTGCGGGAGCAGCCGAGTCACCGGCGGCAGAGTGCGTTCCGGCTGAAGGCGGTGCCGGTGCCTGTGGGGGAGTACACCCCCACAGGCCAAGCAACAGCCCGAGGGCAATCACCGTGAGAACAGACTTGAAATCACTTGGCTCGCTCATGACATCCTCCGCCGTGAATCCTCGGTGATGGGCAACTCGGTCGTCAATTCAGTCGGGGTCTACGGGCTGGCGTTGTTGGAAATAATCCCGCACATCCTTCCAAGCCCAATACCGCCGACGCGGCGTCTTGGCGAAGTCTTCGATCACACGATTCGTGATCGTGATGACCCAGCCGGTCGCTTGCTCATCCGGAGTCCGATTAGAGAGCGAGTCGCTGGAGGGGCGACTGTCGATCGATTTCCAAAGCTTGGCCAGTAACTGGTTCAGCACATCGCCCACTTCTTCGAGCATCCGATCGGGACCGTCCAATCGTTTGCGTTTCAAACTCGCCGAGATGACCCTCCGCAGTGTCGGACCGGCGACCTTCCAGAATGCAGTGAGCGAGTCGTTGATATTCCCCCGATTGTTGTCGCGGGTGCTGGCTGCGATTTGATCGAGCGCATCGGACAGACCGTCAATCGGCTCGAGTTTGTTCCCGCTCTCACCCGCCGGGGTGGCGGGCTTATCACGGGGCAAGTGACTGAACATGGCAACTCCTCCGGTGTGGGCAGTAGACGTAGGGTGGGACAAGCTCGCTTTGG
>JAYSVZ010000310.1:0-1982 GCA_043718305.1 Planctomycetota bacterium
ACCAGCGGTCCGATCGTGGCTGTGGCGGTCGAGGGTCCGGAAGCGGTCAAGGTGATGCGAGCCATGATGGGTTCGACGAACGGTCGCGACTCCGCCCCCGGCACGATTCGCGGCGACTTTAGCTCATCGCGGCAGATGAATCTGATCCACGGCAGCGACAGCCCCGAGGCGGCCCAGCGCGAACTGGCGATCTACTTCCAGCCGAACGAGTTGCAGGACTGGTCCCCCGTGCTGGACGACCAGATCACGGCCTCCGACGAGCGGTAGAGATTGGTTGAGTGGGATAGGCTTCCAGCCTGTCTTTTGACTGAAGTAGACAGGCTGGAAGCCTATCCCACGGTCCGTTTTGGCTGACCGCTCGCCGAGCCGTGTTACCCCAGAATTGAGGCATCACCCGATGCAATAGTCGCTAGGCTTCCCTCTTCCGCCCCAACGGGGCAGCCCCAAACCAGCCTGGGGCAGAGCGACCCACGGGAGCGCCGCCCCAGGTCAGGGAGTTCAAAAGGTCTCAGCCCTGAAAGGGCGAAACAAGGGGCTGGGCCTCGCTTTGTGCCGCCCTTTCAGGGCTTGCCGAGCATCACGAACTTGATTCCCAGGGCGTTGCCGGCGATGCCCTGGACTGGTTTGTCGGTGCCCCTTCAGGGCGGAGGAACGAGACAATTCTGGGACGGGGGCAAAGTGCGACTCGCACTTTGGCCTTGGTGATGTGCGACTTCCGCTGTGGCGGACTGGCCGTGTTACCGATCGATGATCGTTCGAACCTGTTCCGGCGTGAAGCGGTCCTTGAGCCGCGCTCCCAGTTGGCCGACGACGCGTGATGAGGCCAACGACGCCAGCCGGCCAGCTTGCTTCCAGGTCAACCCGTTGGTGATCCCATAGAGGATCCCGGCGGCGTACATGTCGCCCGCTCCGGTGGTGTCGATCGCCTTGACGGCGACGCTTTCGATGGGCGTGACTTCTCCGTCGTGCATCAGCAGCGAGCCTTCGCCGCCGAGGGTCAGGGCGACATTCGCAGCGTGTCGGTGAATCTCGTGGGCACATTCGACCGGATCGATCAGGCCAGTCAGCGCCCGGGCTTCATCCAGGTTGCAGAAGAGCAGATCAACCGGCCCCTCGATCAGGCGGAGAAACTCCGCCTTGTGGTACTGAATGAGGAACGGGTCCGAGACCGTCAAGGCCACCTTGACCCCGTGCTTCTTCGCCAAGTCAATCGCGTGCAGGGCTGCCGCGCGCGTGGCATCGTCGCCGAACAGATAGCCTTCGATGTAGACGTACTTCGACTGTTTGATCTGCGATTCCGAGATGTCGGCGGGGCTGAGAGTCGCCGACAGAGCGAGGTTCGTGAGCATCGTCCGCTGGGCGTCTTCCGTGATCAGGACCACACAAGTCCCGGTCTGGCCCGCTGTCGGCGGCGTCTCGATCTGGACGCCCATTTTTCGCATGTCGGTGAGAAAGAACTCGCCAATCTCATCCTGACCAACCTTGCCGGTGTAGGCCACCGTTCCACCAAAATCGGCGATCCCCATGATCGTGTTGGCAGCGGAACCCCCCGCGCAGCGGTGCCAGGTCTGGCCCAGCTTGGCCAGCACTTGCTCCTGCGCTGCTTCGTCGACGAGGGTCATGATCCCCTTCGCAAAACGAAGATCCTCCAGGACCGAATCGGGAACCTGAGCCTGGATATCGACCAGAGCGTTGCCCACCCCGTAAACGTCGTAAGTCATCAGTCACACACCTCGGCCCGCCGGGGATCAATCCCCGAGCTGCGAGCCAGCCATCGATTCTACTCGGCCACACGACCAAGCCTAGAGGTGGCATGATAGAGACCCTGCCGGTAGGTCACCATCCGATGCCCGGCCCCGGCCATTGGAGGTGCTGTCGGTTTGACGCAAAGTCCAACAACTCAGTAGACAGCCCAGGAAGACAGTATCGGATCTCAGGCGGCGGTTTGTAGGGGCTCGGCGGGGGTGGTTTCGGCGGGGCAT
>JAYSVZ010000032.1:0-8481 GCA_043718305.1 Planctomycetota bacterium
ATGGAGGCCAACGAGGAAGCCTGTGTCGCCAGTGTCGAGAAGAGCCTGTCGATGGTGACCAGCCTGAACCCGTTCATCGGCTACGAAAAAGCCGCCGCCCTCGCCAAGGAAGCCTTCAAGTCGGGCGAGACGATCCGCGAACTGTGTAGTAAGCAGAACATCCTGCCGCTGGAGCAACTCAACGCGGCACTGGACCCGTTCAGCATGACTGAACCGCAGGCGTGAGGATGCTATGACCGATGGGCGAACCTACTTAAGCACTCAGTGAGGTGACACGTTAGTCCCAATGTATCCTTCCTGCCACAAGTATTGACGCCGCAACTCGCTGTCGAACTGTCCGAGACGCGCTTCGACGGTTGGGACCAACTTGTCGCCTTCGAGATTCCAGCAAACATCTGTCACCATGGCGTACTTGACCTTGTCCTCCATGACGTAGTTGGCTTTTTCGCTAAGCCCATTGAGGTTGATGTGGTGACCAGGAGCTGGGATGTGGTCAGATTCGACAGTCACCTCCAACCATAGTTGCCCGCTGTTTTCAAACACTTGGATTTTGAACATGGCGAAATGGACTCCCTCTTGAACGATTCCTGTCATAGGCTGGCGGCAACAACTGCACAAATGTAGCAGGATAACGAAGAAAATCAAAACACCTCCCCTTGAACTCTTGTTCAGTGGCGATAGACTTCTCATCGACGTGAAGCCCGCTAGGAAGGCGACTTGTTGATGCCATCTCCCACATCCACCGTACGGCAACGAACGATTCTGAATGCACGATTGAACGAGTCCCAGATCATTCTGGGAGACTCTCTTCAAGAGCTGCCTAAGCTGTCGACTGGGCAGTTTCGCTGTTGCGTGACGAGTCCGCCCTATTGGGGGCTGCGGGACTACGATGTCGATGGTCAGATTGGAGCCGAAGACGATCTGTTTGCCTACATCGATCGGTTGGTCGATGTTTTCCGCGAAGTTCGCCGGGTTCTCACCGACGACGGAACGTTGTGGCTAAACATCGGTGATTCCTACACCAGTGGGAATCGCCGGTGGCGGGCGACAGACAAGAAGAATCCAGCGCGGGCCATGTCCTACCGTCCACCCACGCCGGAAGGTCTAAAGCCCAAGGATTTAGTGGGTGTCCCCTGGCGGCTGGCGTTGGCGTTGCAGGACGATGGGTGGTATTTGCGATCGGACATCATTTGGCATAAGCCGAATACTCAACCGGAGTCGGTTAAGGATCGCCCGACTCGTGCCCATGAGTATCTGTTCTTGTTTTCAAAGTCGGAAAAATACCACTACGACCATCTGGCGATTCAAGAGCCAGCAATCGGAGAAGAGGGTTGGCGGAACCGGAGAACGGTCTGGAGCATCAATACCGAGGCCTTTCCGGAGGCGCATTTTGCGACCTTTCCACCAGCACTGGTGGCCCCGTGCATTCTCGCGGGATCGGCCGCCGGGAACACGGTTCTCGATCCTTTTTTCGGATCAGGCACGGTGGGGGCGGTCAGTGTGAATCACAATCGGAAGTTCATCGGTATAGAACTGAATCCCGAGTATGTTGAAATCGCCGAGAGGCGATTGGGTTGGAAGACCACATGACGACGCCCCCCGAGTTTCTGAGACCGGATGTCCAACTCGACTTTGCTAGACAACTCGGCGAGATCCGGAAGAGGTTTCTTTGGGAGGGACTCCAGACCACCGTTCAGCGACTCAAAGTTCCAGAGATTGACCACCAGTTAGCCGAGTATGCCTCCGAGCAGGGGCTTTCCAAACTCGCTGCGAGCGGGCTTCGCGGAGAGTTGGTCTACCCGATCCCACTGATTCTCCACGCCACCCCCAGCTTGTTGGCTTATTACAGGCTCCTCTTTGGGATTTCGCAGAAGGAGTTTTTTGGCAAAGGGGGATTCGGGGCCTTCAAGCGGATGGAGGATCGCGGGGAACTGACCCTCGCGTCTAGCAGAAAGGTCGAAGAACTTTGCAAACGCTTGAGTTGCACAGCGGATTCGCTCGTCATTGGGCTCGAAGACATGAGTCATTCCTTAATTAAAGATCTCCAACTTCTCACGCTCGGAGCGCAGCTCCGAGGGAGTCGGAACACCAAGATTGGCGACTTTGCATCCAAGCAAGTTCTGGAACTCATGGCACAAATTATCGGCAAGGCTATTACCACTAGAAATGATCGTGGGTTGGAGTTCAAGAATGCTGCTGGTCGCCTCGTGCGGGTCGAGTTTGCCAGCGACCCCGATGTGAAGGTGACAGAAACCTCCAAGAATGCGACTCGTCTGATTCTCTCGATCGAGATCAAGGGCGGTGGCGATAAGTCGAATATCCACAATCGACTGGACGAAGCCGAGAAAAGTCACCTCAAGGCGAAGCAAGCTGGCTGCGCTGAACTCTGGACAATGATCCGAGTGCCACTCGATGATCAGTCTGCTCGGCGACGTTCTCCGACGACGACCCGCTTCTTTAACCTTGAACGCGTTCTTCAAAGTAATACTGTGGAGCACAAGGAGTTTCGTAGCGCCCTCGTGATGCATCTTGGGCTCAAGTGAGGTCTCCCCATGCCAGGGTCAAACAAGTCTTTCGGACTCCCCGTCAAGATCGGGACGACGATCGTCCTGCTGCTCTTTCTCGGCGGGTCGATCCAAGCACGTGGCATCGAGTGAAGACATCGATCGCTTCACAGTGAATCCTCATCGCTCCCTCGCCTCACTTCGAATGTCCCGGGGCGCTCAAAAATCAGTTACCGGCTCACCTCCATTCGGGGTCGCGATCGCTTCGAGAACTTTCGGATCGATCTTTTCGTCAATGGTTTTGACCGACCCGTCCGCCAGAACAAACTGGCAGATCGATGGGAATGGGCTGCCGAATCCGTGTTGTGATTGATTGAGCCCCAGTCGCGGGTCACGCGTGTTTCCGGGTTTTCCCCAGGGTTGAGACTCGGTGGCGACTTCACCGGCGAGGAGCGTATTTGACGTGCCATCCTTGATCTCGGACAGCGATAACGATTGCCCTGGCTGAACAACGAGCGAGTTGGCCGCATAGTCGATGGTCGAGTACTCGGTTTCTTCCTGGGGGTATCTACGACTTAACAACGGATTGGTCAGCCCGTGAATCACCTTCTGAAAAGCCGGACGGTTTTCGGATGCGGACCAGGGGAGATCGAGGCGAATTGTGGCATGGAGCGATTGCTGATCCATGTCGGGCAAGAGCTGCGTCACCCATCCATGGCGAACCTGTCCGACATGATTGAAGGTTATCGCAGCGGGAAGTTCATGAGTCACGTCATGGTAATTGTGAAATGCCAGCCCGAACTGCTTGAGGTTGTTTCTGGAATCTGCTCTCTGGTGGTGATTCCGATTCGCGAGAAAGAGCGGCTCTTTCGAGGTGGCCATCCAGGACACCTCATGCGTCATTCCAACGAGGCAAACACCGGCGACGAATAAGGCCAGGACCGTAGAGACCAGGGTCACAGTTCGGCGAAATGACCAGCGCGGGATGGCTGGCGTCCCGCCGGTTGCCCCTGGCAGAGCGAACCACCACCTCATTGTCGTATGCGTCAACGCAACCAGCAGGCACAGCCCGACCACGAACCAGAGCAGCGATCCGAAGTTGACCGTCATCTCTTTCGACGACCGCCATAGGAAGGTAATCCATCCGAAAACCAAGTAGAACGGCAGGGCAATGCCGGGAAGCATGAGTGCGAACAACACCAGAATAATCGCGATCACCACAATCAACTCGATCCATGTGAATCCGCGTCGGACTGATTTTCGCTTCGTGGTCATCATTCAGCCTTTTGTTCGTCGGTAGTGTTCTCATCCCGCAGGGGCGAAGCGGTTCTTCGGTTTACGGTCACTGTCGACTCGTTGCAGCCGGGCCAGCGTCTGGTGAGGGTGGCTGGGCATCCTCACTCAGTTTGGAGATGGCCCCGCTCGCGTGGATTACGTATTGTTGATCTTCATAGATCTCCGGTTCATAGACGATAACCCGATCGGTCTCCGTCAGGCTCAGACCGGGAATGTACACATACCGCAGCGGCTGTCCCGCTTGCACGAACCACAAGTCCGAAGGAATCGATGACACCTCGCCAGCTGCCGGGAAGCGGCCTTCGTGTGTCGTGGCGAAATGCCAGAGAGCGAACCGCAGATTTTCCAGCCGTTGTTGGCGCTGCTGGTCCTGCTCGTGGATGATTGATGCGGCGGGAGGTTCATTCGAAGCCAGTTGATAAGTCACTCCATTCGGTACCCAGGCCGCTGGCGTCATCAACTCGCGGGCTCCCGAGATCATCGTAAGAACCACTGCCATGAGTAGCCCCCATAAGACCAGAAGCGACACGCTCCGTCCATAACTGAGTTTGGGAAGGCTCGGAAGATCCCGCCGGAGCCAGTTCCACAGCCCCTTCACGACCAGGGCCATCAGCAGAAAACCAAACAGGAAAAATGAAAGCTCTTCGAGCCGCCGCTTCCCAAGTTCGGTCACGATGAGCCCGGGCGCCCCCATTCCGGCCATCGCAGGATGAGCAAGGCCCGCGAGCAGTGCGACTCCGATTAGAACATTTCGCCGTAATCGCATGTCAGGCTCACCAGTCGGGGATGGTTCGACACGATCTGAATACGCTGCAATTTACCAAAGTGTTGGCTGAAAACCCGGTTAGCGGTGTTCGCCGAACCGTCCGAGGCGGAACCGCTCAATGGGCAGGGGTGTTGTTCCCTTTTCGGACAGGTCGGCCAGCACCTCGCCAATCACCGAGGCGAACTTGAACCCGTGGCCCGAGAAGCCCGCGCCGAGGACGACGCGGGGCGACTCTGGGTGGAGATCCAGGATGAAGTGCTGGTCGGGGGTCATGGTGTACAGGCAGACTTCGTGATGCCGCAACGGTCCCGCTGCGCCGGGGAGGTGTGTGCGGAGGAACTGGCGGCAGTCGGTTTCGTCGTCGGGGAGTAACTCACGAACGGGACTGAGGGGGTTCTCGACCAGCGTTCCGCCGTCATGGCGAGCGACCTTGTGGCCTCGAGAATCAAGGACGGGAAAGCCGTAGTAGAAGCCGGTCGGGCTTTCGACCAGATAGACCGGAAATCGGTCGCGGCGGAATCGAGCGGGATCGGGCGGGTCGAACCAGAGAAGCGTCTTTCGCAGCACCCACAACGGGAGACCGAGTTGCTGCAACACCTCGCCCGTCCATGGCCCGGCCGTCATGATGAGACGGTCCGCCGCGTAGCAACCGCGAGTCGTCTCGACCTCGACGCCAGTGCGGGTCGCCTGCCAGCGGATGACTCGTTCTTCCGCCAGCAACGTCGCCCCGGTAGAGCGCGCGGCTGCGAGATGAGCCCGAACGCACTCCTCGACGAAGAGATACCCGGCGTGCGGTTCAAAGGCTCCCTGGTAGTCGTCCGGCAATTGAAACTCCGGGAATCGTCGCCGGATCTCCGAAGCGGTGAGTGACTCGATCGTCAGGCCATGTTCCCGGGCAGCCCGCATCACCCCCGCGACGACCTCTCCTTCGGGGGGAGAGAGGCTGAGCACTCCGCACTCGGTATAGAGCGACGTGCCGGTCAGTTGTTCCAGTTCGGCCCACTTGTTATAGGCCCGTCTGAGCAGCGGAACATAGTCCGGGTGTTCGTAGTAAGCTTGCCGAATGACCCGCGTTTGGCCGTGCGAACTGCCGCGATCGTGAACGAGCGGGAACTGCTCGATCCCCAGGACGCGCTGGCCTCGGCGAGTACATTCAAAGGCCGCCGCCGAGCCCATCCCCCCGAGGCCCAGCACGATCACATCGTAAGCTCGCATCGTAAGCAGTTCTCGCTTACAGACCTTCCGGTCGGTGACTGGGAATGGTCGGACCGATGGCGACTTCGTCTTGGCTGACTCCCGCATCGCTTCCAAACGGCACCCATTGCGGATCGATCGGAACGGCGTTTGAACGGGGAGTCGACTTCGGGCGGTTCCCTCGCGAAAAGACCCACACGGCCGCCCCCGTCAGCAGTAGGCCCCCGATGGCGATCACCGCGAGTTCGCGACCCGTTGAGGCGGACGACACCTGCGCATTTCGAGGGGCCACTAACCGCGCGCGGCCCAACAAGAGCGGCGTTCCGCGCGATTTGTCATCGAACGTCTGGTAAGCCATGACCTTTAGGAAGTACCCCACAAAGACGACTTCCGCCTCAACGCTCTTTCCGACTGGCAAACCGGGTGGCAACTCGGTGAAGATAATGGTGTACGGCACCGACTTCGATTCGTCGGTCCAGCCCATGGCTTCGTAAACATCCGCCAGCCCCAAGGGGTTCTTCGAGTCCTCATGCTTCAAGACTCGGCGGACATGCATTCGAAGCCGCAGCAGCTTCCCTCGGTACTTCTGGGGCTCCTCCCAAATCTGGGTCAGGGCCGGTTCGTGTTGAGCTCGTTTTTCGAGGTCGGCCATCGACTGCGTTCGGCTCCAACGGACCAATTGCCAGTAGGCCATCATCTCCCGCCCACGCAGCTCCCGGCGATCGGTAATCAGTTCACCCAGTTCATGGAACTTGGCCCACTCCGCTGGGTCGAGATCGTTCGCTCCCGGAACGATGACCTCTACAGCGGGCGTTCCGGCGATGGGAGCGGCCTGCTGCGGAGCGTCCTCGGCCTGCAACTCCAGCCAGCGCCACGAAGCCGATTGCCGAGCGGTGTCGTACAGCACCCACAACACGGCCAGACTGACCAGCATCGACAGCACCCGCGAGGCGGGGATCGTCGCACCAAACGGACGGGCAATTCGGCGGCGCATGAGTGGCCCCTTGTTATGTCGAACAGCCTTTCCAGGCCGTCCCGAGAATCACTTGTTCAAGACCTCGTCCAGGTTCATCAACTCATTCACCAGCATCGTCCAAGCTGCGAGAGTGACCGGATCGAGGCTCGCATCGGCCTTGGATTCACCATAGGCGATCAGTTGCTTGGCCGCATTCGGTTGAGACTGGTACTGCTGGGTCAGGTCCGTGAGTGACACCGTGATGATGGCCAGTTCCTCGGGGCGGAACGATCGGGAAACGAGTCGCTGGGCCAGATACTCGACGCGGTCATTCGTCTCGGATTTGGCCAGCAAGGCTGCCTGCGCCATGGTGCGGGCCGCTTCGATGAACTGCTCATCATTCAGCGTCACGAGAGCCTGGAGCGGAGTGTTCGTCCGCTCCCGCCGCACCGCACACAGCTCACGATTCGTCGCATTGAAGATATCCATCGAGGCCGGCGGGGCCATCCGTTTCCAGAAGGTGTACATGCTCCGCCGGTAGAGTCCCTCGCCGGTGTCACGCTCGTAGCTGCGGGTGTTGCTGACATCCATGGCGATCGCTTCCCAGACGCCGGGTGGCTGGTAGGGCTTCACGCTCGGTCCGCCGATCTTCGGCGCGAGCAGGCCGCTCACCGCCAAGGCTCCATCCCGGACCATCTCGGCATCCATCCGGAAACGCGGACCGCGCGAGAGCAGCCGGTTATCCGGGTCTTTGTCGAACTTGTCCTTGGTCGTGATCGCAGCTTGCCGATAGGTATTGCTCAGCACGATCTGCTTAAAGAGCCGCTGCACGTTCCATCCGTTCTCACGGAAGTCGACTGCCAGCCAGTCGAGCAGTTCCTGATTGACCGGAATTTCCCCGGTGATCCCGAAGTCGCCGGTTGTCTTGACGATCCCCGTGCCAAAGACCTCTTGCCAGTACCGGTTGACGGTCACGCGGGCGGTGAGCGGGTGATCGTTCGACACGAGCCACTTCGCGAAGCCCAAGCGATTGCGAGGGGTCTCGGCGGGGAAGGCGGGCAGGATCGCGGGCGTGCTGGCGGTCACCTGGTCCTTCCGCTTGTCGTAATCACCGCGTTGCAAGATGAAGGCCATGGCCGGTTCCGTCTTCTCCTGCATCACGTGGGCCACCGTGCCCCGCGCTTTGATCCCGGAGAACTCCTGATCCAAGGTCGCCAGACTCCCGGTCGCAGCGCGGTACTCACCATCCTTGGCATCGAGCCACCACGGGTAGAGTTCATTCTTCTCCGCATCCGTCCGCTGATCGGCGGGCTTGGACACGATCGCGGCGAACAGGGCTGACTTGCCAAGTCCCGTGACCTCTTCCGGCTTCAACTCTCGCTGATAGAGCCGCAGGTCTTGCAACCCCAGTCCCGAGAGGGCATCCCCTTCGTTGCGCTGTCCGATCTTGAAGGGCACGGATGTCTTGATCGAGCTCTTGAGCGTGTCCGATTCGACGTTCGTTTCCTGCACAGCACCATTGATATAAATCTTCACCCCGGCAGCCGACTTCGACCCGTTGTAGGTCACGGCCACGTGGGTCCACTCGTCCCCCTTAATTTGGGCCTTGGAGACCACCTTGAGCGCATCCCCGCTCCAGGCATTGATGATGTGCGTCCCGACCCGCCGACCCTGGACCCAGAAGTCCCAGCCGCGATAGCCATTCGCGGAATCCATGCGCGAGGCGATCGCGCCTTGGCTGTCATTCGGTTTTAGGTTGATCCACG
>JAYSVZ010000311.1:0-5654 GCA_043718305.1 Planctomycetota bacterium
CTTTAGAGTCAGTTTTTCGCCGCACTGTTCGCCGGTAGACTCTCCACCGTGTCACACTTTCCCCGCGCTCCGCTGTCCGATGGAGAGGTGCTTCTGCACCCCGCCGAGGGGATCGATGCGCTCGTTCGGTCCAACGAGACTGCGCTCTCCTCGGGAACCTTGTTCGATCGGCCCATCGCCGAAGTCCGGGCGGAGTCACGGCAAGAATTGGCGGGAATCGCCTTGCCATGGACGGGGACCAGGCCACAGCGGCACTCGGCGCACTGGATCGTCGGGGGGCATCAGCCGGAGCTGTTTCATCCCGGGGTGTGGGTGAAGAACGTTGTGGTGGCCCGTGTCGCGGATCGCATGGCGAGCGGAGACGCTTACGGTGTGGGGCTCAATCTGGTGGTGGATACCGATCTGTCGACAACGTCGTCGATCACCTTACCGGGGCGGAACGAAGGCGCCCCTGCGACAATCATTCCCTGGGATGACACCCGCCCGGCGGGACCGTGGGAAGAGCGGCCCTCGCCGAATGAGGCTCTGTTCACTTCGTTTGGCGACCGGTGTCGCGCGGCGATGGAGCCTTGGGGTTGGACCCCGCTGGCGTGCCAGTTCGCATGGGGATCGCGTCCGGAGTGGCCGCTGGTTGATCGACTGGTGAAACTTCGACATGACTGGGAGGTCGACCACGGCATCGACAACTTGGAACTCAAAAGTTCCATGTGGTCCGAGTCGCGGTCGTTTCGCTGGTTTGCATGGCAACTCATGGCCGACGCAGCGGCCTTTCGGTCGGCATACAATCAGGCTTTGCAGGAGTACCGGAGTACAAACCGCATCCGAAGTCAGAGCCACCCCGTGCCGCAGCTCGAGACAAACGGGTCCGCGATTGAGGTTCCCCTGTGGGTCTGGCGGAATGGGGAGCAGCAGCGTGGTCTGCTCTTCGTCGAGGCCGTCGCTGATCGATTACGCCTGAGTGACGGCCAGCGATTGGTGGGCGAACTCCCATGTCCAGCCTTGTCGAGTCCGCTCGACGCGGATGCAGCGTTCGCTGAACTCAAATCTCGGGGGTGGAAACTTCGCCCACGAGCACTTCTGACGACGCTCGCCATGCGACTCTGCGTGGCCTCGGTCTTCGTTCATGGCATCGGTGGAGCGAAGTACGACGAGTTGACCAACCGAATCATCGCGACCTATTTCCGCCGCGAGCCGCCGCAGTTGATCATCGCCACAGCCACACTGCGACTCTTTGAGAGGTTCTCGAGACAGGCGTTCGATCGGACGCTCTCTGAGTTGCGCGGGAATTTGCGACAGTATCAGTGGAACCCTGAGAGGCTGGTGCCGGTCGGTTCGAGCCTGGGGGATCTGATTCAGGAGAAATACGCACTGACGGTGACGCGCCCGAGTGATCTCCCTCGAACAAAAGCCGCAGGCCATCACCGGATTCAGACGATCAATGCCGCCTTGCAAGCGGCACTCAGAGATCAGCCACAGACATGGGTCAAGGAACTGGCGGAAGGCTTGGCTCAGCGCCCCCGGGAAACGGCTCTCCGCAGCCGCGAATACCCAGCAGTCCTGTTCCCGGAAGGATCGTTGGAGGCGTTATTCGCGAAGACCGATGACCACTGATGACTGCGGGACATGAAGCCTTGGTGCAGCACTACAGTGCATTGATCTCGCCACTCTCCAGTGGCTCGAACATTGACCGAAACGGGTCCGTTCCGATTTCCAGAAGCTGGATTGAAGCGAGCGAATGGTCCAGGGGCAGGCGTTGTTCGAGTTCTTTGCGGACCTGAAGCAGCCGCGCGGTCAGCATGAGGATGCGCGGCTGTTGTGAGCGATCCGGGGCCGTCTGTTCCAGGAGCGAGGCCAGGTCTCCGTTTGTGGCGGGAAGGAGTTCAGCCAGGTGATCCAACAGATCCTCGATCTTCTGGCCGCCGGAGCCGCCGCGCCAGAGAGCGAGTGTCGCGCCTTGGGCTCCGAGGGTGATCCGGCTATCGCGGTGGGTCCGGGCTGTCTCGACACAAGCGGTAGCAATGAACCCCAATGCCCGCTCAAAGTCATCCGCCAGGGCCGGGGTGACTTTCGCGGGGAGCCAGGCATCGAGCAGGATCAGCAGGCTGCGGTCGCGACTGTCGCGGTACTCACGGACCATCAATTCGTTGCGGCGGGCCGAGGTTCGCCAGTGGACAGCCCGCACGTCGTCGCCCGCCCGATATTCGCGGAGGCTGTGAAATTCATCGTGAAAGATGCCGCCGCGGGCTGCCTGGGAAGTGGTCTGTTCGTTAGCTTGGTCGAGTTGGCGACGCCACTGCGAGGAGAGTCGGCCCAGTCGCGGATGCACCTTGAGCGTGGTCGAAAGACTCAGGTTTAACCCTCGCTCGACAAGCCCCAGAGGGAACCGCGTGTCGACGTGAATCGGGCCGAAGCGGTAGACCCCGCGTTGCGTGAGGACGAGTTGGTAATGCCCCTGTTGCTCCTGGTCTGCGGGAACGCGCAGGTACACGACCTCGGGATGCAGTTCTGTTCCGGGGCCCACGACAATGTCCTCGACGGTCATGAGCCAGGCCGAGAGCCACGTCTTCTTGTTCACGAGGGTCATGCCCACCGAAAACGTCTCTCCGGACATCGCGCGCTCGGGGAGCTCTCTCCGCACCGACACCGATCGCAAAAACGTAAAGGTCATCCAGCCGTTCATCACGAACGCCCCGGCCATCATCGAAAAGACCAGCATCAACGGGTTCGACCGACCCAGCAGCGAACCAATAAACAGCACGAACATAATCAACAGGAAAGCCCACCCCTCCAGCGGGATGTGGAACCGATTCCGCACCAGACCATTCCGACCGATATGCGGCCACCACGCCGAGAGCAACTCCTTCAACCCCCAAATGGAGAAGAGAATTCCGCACCCAAGGATCGTGTAGTGTCCGAAGGGACCAAGCCGCCCTTGAATAAACCCCGTGGTCCATTCAATCAGGCATAAGCCCAAACCGACCACCATCGCCAACAACCCACCGACGGAAAGTCGTCGGAGATTCGGACTGCTGTCGGGAGTCACTGGCACGCGGTGTTCCTCAGAGGTCTCCCCAGTGTTTCCGGGAATGCCTCCGCTGTCCAGCCCGCGACTCAATAAACCAGACTCCACCAGCTAGACTAGTCCCGTGCGAGCGGACGTAGGCGTCCGTTCCGCAAGGGAGGCGTACAGGCAATCGTGAAATGCTCAAGTGTTGCCTTGAGCTACGCCGTTGCCAGATAGAGCCGCCAGCTATAGATCACGACCGCAGTCACGGCCAGAGTCCCCGCGATCAGGAGGAACCTGGCCGACGACTCGCGGCGGGTCGCCACGATCTGGGAGATCACGCAGACAAACGCCACGATGCCCATCTTGAAGATCAATAGCCCCCGGACTCCCCAGTGGTCGAGAAAGAACCGGGCAATCGGATTCGACTCGAAAAAATGCCCCCCCGCGTTGCCATGCGTGAGCATGAACCAAGTGGTCACGAAGTCGAGCACGTTCATCATGATGAAGATCGAGGTCTCGGTCTCCAGCGGAAGATGTCGGCGAAACACGGCGTTCAACAGTCGACCGATCGGGCTGCCGGATGGTGGACGCACTTAACGAACTCCCCCTACGGCTTCACCGTTCGCGGGAGATTTCCAACCACCGGCGTCAGTCCCGCTTCGCGGGCGGCTGGGAGCGGATCTTCGAATGGCAGGCAACGCAGGTACTCCACCAAGTCAGCGATCTGGTCGGGTTTCAGGTGACTCGTAGTCCCGTGCTTGTCCTGGGGGTTGAGCGTTGTGAGCACCTCCTCCAACGTCTTGGCCATCCCGTGATGCAGATAGGGAGCTGAACGATAGACACCGTGCAGCGAGGGGGTGTCATAAGCGGGCTCCATCTTTTCGGTCGGGTCGGAGTGGCCGGTGCCCACATCGTGGCGGATGAGTTGGCCCGCTTGCGAGTCGGTCAGCAGCGGACCCGCGTGGCATTTCGCACAGCCGACTTGCTCCGTGAAGAACAAGTCTTTTCCACGCTGGGCGGACTCGGACAGACCGTTTTTGGCATGCGGGCTGAGCGGGTATGTGTGGGAGTTCGAGTAGACCGCCAGTGCGTCGAGCGACTTCGACAATCCCTGATTGGGGTCTGCCAAGGCCGCGTTGATCGGGCCTTTCGCGAGGCCCTGCCCCTGCATCAGCAGGCCGCGAATGGTGTGCTCGAAGTCCTGGACCTCGTCCCGGTCCGCCGACCAGTGCAGCGGGTGGGTCCAGGCGAGACCATACATCGGCTGGGTGTCGCGGAGCCCTTCGGGTTGTTGCCAGACACGGCCATCCTGCTCCCCATCGGGGTGGCAACTGGAGCAGGAGATCCAGCGTCGCCCGACCATCGGTTGGTTCGCCGAGTAGAACAACTTCTTGCCGAGCAATGTGACCGGATCGAGCGGTGCTTCGCAGACCTTGATCCGCGCGATCAGGTCGTAACTCGTTAGTCCGATGCGGTCGATTTCGAAGTCGAGCGCGTTGTAGACGAAGAACGACTCCCCATCGGCTGCAAACCGGACTGCGCGGGGATTCGAGCCGGTCCGCAGGGTCTCGCGGTGCGTCAGTTCTCGATTCGTGTCGACGTTGCTGACGAACAGATCATCGGTTCCCCCGAAGACCATGACAGCACTCATTCCGTCCGGGGAAACGGCGATCTCCCATGGGTTGGCGACGACGAACGAGCGATCGAACGAATCCATCATGCGACGGGTGCGGTGCGGTTCGCCATCGACCTTGGTCTGCAACACCGCGATATACGGAAAGATCGCGCCGGACCCGTGGGACACCGTGTTCCGCGATCGCTGATGCGGGATGTAGGCCCGGTCGAGCGTGGGATGAAAGGTGACCTGCCGGGCCAGGTTATCTTGCCCAGTGCCGACCCACTCGTGTTGCATGGTCCCACTCGTCCGGTCGAACGAGCGAGCGATGCCCGTGAAGTATTCCGTGACCATTACGGTCGACTCGTCGGGCGAGAGAGCCAGCCCCTTGATAAAGCGACCCGCGTCCCAGGAGCGGGTGATCTTCCGCGAGGCGGGATCGATCTCGATCACCTGCCCCGGGTAGTCGAGCGTGACGTAGAGCCGATCACCCGACTTGGTCGAGACGATGCCGTACGGTTCATCGAAGACTTCGGTCCGACCGGTTTCTTGGCCGGTGTCAGCATCGATGAAGACGATGGCATCATCCCGGTAGACAGCCACCGCCAGTTGATGCGACTGGCCGACGAACGAGACCCCTTCGGGGTGCTTGCCGACGGAGACTTCGTGGATTTTTGCATTCGTGGCGACATCGATCAGCGTCACGGTCCCGCTGTCGCGATTTGAGCAGGCCAGGAGTTTTCCGTCACTCGAAAGGTCCATCAGGCTATTCGAGGAACCGGCCTCAGCCTGGCAGGCGAGACCCGTGAGCAGCAGGCCAGCGACCATCCATCCGAAGCGCATCCCATGGATCACTGAGTTCGATTGGGTGGCAGAACCCTCCGTGTCTCTGTGCCTCCGTGGTGAATTCTCTTTTCGAGGCTCTCCCATTCTCGCACTACTCATCAGCATCTCCTTCCCCCACCACTCCCAAGCGTTGCCGAATATAGGACGCCCGCTTGGCGTTGCGGTCGGATGACTCCAGCGGGGTTC
>JAYSVZ010000312.1:0-5651 GCA_043718305.1 Planctomycetota bacterium
CCTCCCTGTTCCAGATCAGTCATCCAAACAGACACGATTCTGGTCGAAAAGGGCCTCTGCGGGAATACCAATACTCACTTCCTGGGCTGTCTACTAAGAAACCGAATCCGTGGGGCTTGCACGATATGCACGGCAACGTGTGGGAGTGGTGCCGGGACGCGTACGGCGAGAAGCTTCCCGGCGGTCGCGACCCGTTCGCAGATTCGGCGGTTCAGGCCGCGAGCCGAGTCGACCGCGGCGGCGGTTGGCTCGGCACGTCCGTGGACTGCCGGTCGGCGGACCGTAGCAGGGACCAGCCGACGCGCCGCAACTTCCTCCTCGGCTTTCGCCCCGCCACAGTTCCGGTCGAGTAAAGTCAAGCCAGAGCAGTTGACAAAGCGAGCGCAGGTCGTAACGTAGGCCCGTAGGGGGGGAGAATAAGGGGACAGGTCCAATGCTGTTCGGCACGATATTTGCGGCGGGGTGGCATGCTTTGGGTGCCATGCTTGCTGCTTTGAGCAAGCATGTCTGATATTGGTGTCATGGAAGCCGAGATCGACAGACTTGTCGACTCATGCTTTGAACTTCTCGTGTTTCCGTAGCGGAATTCATCAGACTTTCGCCGTCCCCCCAGCCCGCGTCGCCCCGGCGAAATTCTTACGAATTCCGCTACGCCCGTAGCGGAAGTCGTCAGACTTTCGCCCTCCGCCCCAGTAGCCGTAGGGTGGGACCGGGTGGGACCAGCCGCTTTGGGCGCAGGCCCACCATTCCGGGGGACAGCGCCGAATGTGGTGGGCCTGCGCTCCAAAGCGAGCTGGTCCCACCCTACGATTGTTGCGACCACGACTTATCTATGGGAGCGTTGCCATGTCGAACTTTCGCCGAAATCTGGTTCCGGGAGCGACGTTCTTCTTCACGTGCGTCACTCATCAGCGCCGTCCCATCTTGACCACGGACCTGGGTCGGCAATGTCTGCGGGAGGCGATCGATCTGGTGAAACGTGATCACCCCTTTGAAATCGTCGCGATTGTTCTGCTTCCGGATCATTGGCATACCGTCTGGACCCTCCCACCGGGTGATGACCGTTACCCGCTACGCTGGATGCGAATCAAGGAGGAGTTCACCAAACGCTGGTTGGCAGCTGGGGGCGACGAGCTTCCGCAGTCGGCTTCTCGTATCCAACATCGGCAGCGTGGAGTCTGGCAGAAGCGGTATTGGGAACACACGGTTCGAGATGAAATCGATCTGAAGCGGTGCGTCGATTACATTCACTGGAACCCCCGCAAACACAAGCTGGTGTCATGTGTCCGCGACTGGAAGTGGTCGTCCTTCCATCGCATGGTCCACGAAGGCGAGTACGAATTTGAATGGGGCGGCACCGATCCCACACCCGGCTGGAACACCCCCGAATGGGGCGAATGAAACATCGCCGTAGGGTGGGACCAGCCGCTCTGGGCGCAGGCCCACCATTTGCGACGTGCCCCCAGAAATGGTGGGCCTGCGCCTCAAAGCAGGCTGGTCCCACCCTACGAAATACTGGAAACCTCGCGAAATTGCGGGAAGAATCGGTTCCCTTCCCCGTTATCTCTGGTGAGACGAATCCCTGACCTCACACGGAGACAAAATCATGCGACGAACCTGGGACCACCTGGCTATCGATTCACTCGATTCGATCGAAACCCTCCTCATCACCATCACGGGCCGCTCGTACCGGTCGTCCGAAGAAGAGCAGCTACAGTCGCTGCGGCAAGAACTGGAGTCGATCGAGACCCCGCTGGAAACAACCCGAGCAGTAATCGTGGATCTGTCGCAGATCGAGATCTTCGGCTCGGGACTGCTGCGAGTGCTGTTCGACCAGTTGGCTCCGCTGCGGATGCTGGGCATCCAAGCGATCCTCTGCGGCGATCGACACGGTCTGGTGGTGCAAACGGCGATCGATCGCTGGATGACCATCGAGGAGAATCTCGCAGGGGCGCTGGAGTGCGTTGTGGCACGGCGAGAGGTGAGCGTGGTATTCTCTGAAGATGCCGACTTCGCGCACACCTGTTGATCCCGATCTGGCACGGATCGGACGCCTTCGAGAGGGCGACCTCCGAGCGTTTGAAGAGCTTTACCAGCGGCATGCGGGCGGGCTGTTGGCGTTCCTGGAGCGCCGCTGCCAAGGACGATTGAATGCGAATGATGTTGCCCAAGAGGTGTGGTTGCGAGTGTGGCGCACGCGGATTACTGTCGCGGATGGCCACTTCCGAGGTTGGCTGTTCATGATCGCCCGCAATCTGCTGAAGGACGAGTACGGTCGCAAACTGCCCGCATTGCTCTCCAACGAGTTCGATGCCGTGGAGCAGATTCCGCATCGCAACGGCGAGACGCTGGAGGTGTTGCAGGATTGCTTGCAGAGCCTGGGCGGGGAGTTCATCGCTGCCGTGCGCGATGACACCAGCGGGCTATCGACCGCAGAGATCGCCACCAAGTACGGCATTTCTGACGCCACTGTTTATACACGATTGAGCCGTGGTCGAACCGAATTGCGGGACTGCGTGAAACGGAAACTCACATGAACCCGATCCTCTTGGAACTTCCGCAAGAACCGGTCGAACGCCGCCGGTGGTTGGAACGCCAACTGGTGGGGCTCGATCTGGGGGATCTGGTCGTGGAACTGGCAGCGATCCAGCGCTCTGGGCCGACCGAGGCGGCTACAGCGGTGACTCCGTCGACTCTCGCCGAGGCTTGTGGGGGGCAGTTGGACACTGTGTTGCAGGCGGGGTTGTCGGTTCTGTCCGATCCGCAACTGGCTTCACTCATGCGGCACCCGCGACTGCTGTGTCAGCTCCAGGATGCGATCCTCGAACATGGCGGAGTCTACTGGGAGGCTGTCCCGCGATCGGCGGAACTGGAGCAGCGAGTTTCTGCACAGTGGTCCACGATTGAGCTTAGCTTGGACCCTCAGGTCCGAGCGAGTTACACAAACGGATCGAACTCGCGGGAGAGTTCGTCCGGACTTGGGGGGCCAGGCGACGGAACGATTCCACGGTCCGTTCGCTCAACCCAGCGGCCCGTTGAGAAGTGGCGCTGGGCCGTTCTAGCGGCAGCGATCCTACTCGGAGTCACACTCTGGACCAGCCGACCCGCCACGCCACATCGCGGCTTCGACCAACCCGAACTGCTGACAGCCAACGTCCAGCCTCCCGCCTACTTGGAATCGCTCTCAGCCGCAGCGGGAGACTGGCTCCCGACCCAACCCGAGGAGCCAGCAGCACTGGCCGCTCGTTTACGAGAGATCATTCACGGTTGCGATACTCTGATCCAAGCTCCGCACACCCAGATACCGGCCGATCGGGATTGGCTGGTCGAGCGGTGCCAGACTTGGAAGTCGAAATTTGAATCCCAACTGGCCGACCTCGAAGCGGGTCGCCGATCGGCATTGGAAGTCCGCGTGGCAGTCGTCGACACAATCCACGCCCTCCAGAAAACCCTGCGGTTCCGAGCGGCTGCGGCGACTGGTCTTGCATAAAGCTGTCCTGCCCCGATTCATGTATCTGTAGTATCTATTCACTAGGCACGCGACCCTCCTCAACAACGCCAATGAGACGGCGGTACGGATCGCCCGTGGAGCGCTCTCCTCCATCTGCCGAGCGGTCGGCATCCCGCAGCCCAAAGACAGCTGCGAACTGCATGACCTGCCGCTGCTGGTGAAAGTGGCGTGCAAGAAGCGGGATGACAACGACGAGATGGCCAACGTGGAACCGCCAGATCTCACTCGGTTCGGCACCCTGAAGGGGTGAAACATCACAGTCCAGGGTCGCGACCGCAGGGAGCGCACCCTGGGTCAGATCGCCCTCACGGGACGAACCCTGAAGGGGTTCCACACAGAGCCAGCGGGTGTACAACCCCTTCAGGGTTGGGTCGCGCGGTGGCCTAAATCCCAGGGTGCGCGACTTGCGTCGCGACCCTGGGCTTTGATGGATATCCCCTTCGGGGTACAGAGCAGGCAGGCCACCCACTTCATGAGTGATGAGCGACGATAGTTGGCCCTGGGGACATCGCTATGTCCTTGCCGCACAGGGTCGCTCCAGCGGTAGCTCCGCTGTGTTATGTGCTGCCGTTCCCGCCGAGCGTCAACCGGTATTACCGGCATGTGGGCGACCGCACCGGCACGGCCGGATGAACCCGCCGCGATCGCCCCGCTCATCGACGTTGCGTGGCGAAAGATGCCGTGCCGTTGCGTCCGCTGCGGCGGCCTCAGCCGCGAGGGGCGAGAGTACCGCGAATGCGGTTTGCTCTCTCCTCGCGGGGCGGGTTCAGCAGCCGCTTTCTGGTCCACTCCAGATTGAAACTCATCTGTATCCACCCGATCGGCGTCGTCGCGACCTCGACAACTTTGCTCACAAGGCGATCTGGGATTCTCTGCAACACGCGGGAGTGCTGGTTGATGACCAGCAGTTCCAACGCAGTGTCTCCGAGATGCACGCCCCGCAAGGCACAGCTCGCGCCGAGATCGCGATCGTTCCGTACATCACCATCACAGAAGAACTCACGCCATGCCCACCATCGTTCATGAACGCGACATCGCCGATCCCCCCGACCTCGCTCCCGACGATCCGCCCGTCATCTTCGAGCGGTTGTTCAAGATCACAACCCCCGACGGCACCGAGGAAACCTACACGCCGGACGAAGCGTGCGACCTGATCGCCAGCATAGTCGCCGACTTCTCCGAAGTCGGTGGTTCGGCGTTGAAGCCCAGCGAGACGTTCGAGTGACCAACCCGGCTCCCCTCTACTCCGGGAGAAGGCTCGGGGTGAGGTCCGCGCGAGCAGGCGAATCTCGGCCATGTTCTCTGCGCTAACTCTGATTCGAACGCCGCTCGCTTCGATCACACGCATCCACCGACTTCGGAGAAGTCGGCGACTCTGGGACTGGTTTCTGAATCCTGCGTCGAAGCGTCGGTTCAAGCCCCGCATCAAGCTGTATGAGGTCTACTGAACGTGCTGACGCTCCGTCCCTACCAGCAGAACGCCGTCGACGCGGTGTACCACCACCTGCGGGAGCATGACACCAACCCGGTGGTCGTGATCCCGACCGGCGGCGGCAAGACCCCGGTGATGGCGACAATCTGCCGTGATGCCGTCCAGCAATGGAACGGCCGCGTGCTGGTACTGGCTCACGTCAAAGAGCTTCTGCAGCAGTCGGTCGACAAGCTGCGACAGGTCTGTCCTGACCTGCCGGTGGGCGTCTACTCCGCCGGGCTCAAACGACGTGATACGGAGCATGCCGTGATCGTGGCCGGTATCCAGTCGGTCTACAAACGGGCCTGCGAACGAACAGGTTAAGCCGCACGGACAAGCGGCGCGAAGTACGAGAGACTTTCATTTTGGGACCAGCGTCGCAGGCCGAAAACCCGCCGCTTGTCCGTGTCGGCTTGAACCGCTTGTTCGGCGGGTTTTGTGTTTTCGTCTTCTGTGTTTTTGTTTTTCCCTGCCCGCAAATCGAAGAGCACTGGCGGCCCAAAGCGACCGCCAGTGGCACCCGGCGCTCCTGCTGCCAGTCACGCCACGCCACCGCGAAGCTCACGAAGCCGCCCGTACGACCTGGCTGCGAATGGAGTTTAAGACTTTCGTGAACGAAGTCTTAAAGATCCCCTGCCAAATCGTGCGCCAAGGCCGCCGCGTAATCCA
>JAYSVZ010000313.1:0-5644 GCA_043718305.1 Planctomycetota bacterium
GCACGGCATCGTCGGCGCGGGCGCGATCCTCGGGATGAAGCGCGCCGAGGAACTTCTCGTAGCTCATCGCGGTGCGCGGAGGGAGGCCGAAAATTTTCAGGCACCGCTCCGACCAGTCCAGCCCTCCGGTGCGCATGTCCCAATGCCACGTCCCCAGATCGGAGCCATCGATCGCCAGCCGCAGCCGCTCCTCCGCCTGCTTGCGTGCGGTGATGTCACTGGCGGCGCCAAACCACTTGACGACTTCCTCGTTCTCATCGAGAATCGGCACTGAACGCGAACGGACCCAGCCGATAGACCCGTCGAGACGCCGGACGCGATGCTCCAGCTCAAAAAGTTTTTTCGCGGCAATCGCCTCGCTGACCGTCTGCCTGACGCGGGCCTGCTCGTCGCGCGGAAGATACTGATCCACCCACCCCCAGTCGGCGAGCGGGCGGTCCGAACTCGCAAACACCGCGCGTCCGTCCAGCGGCAGCATCGTTGACCAGTCGGCTGACATTCGGTAGGGGATCTCCAAACTGGCGTCTGCCAGGGCCCGATAGTCCCGCTCGGTTTCACGCCGCTCCTCCTCGGCTCGCTTGCGTGCGGTGATGTCAATGGCCGCACAGGTGACGCCGGAGATGAGGCCGGCGGCATCCCGCAGGGGTTCCACCAACAAGTCGTAATGCCGGCCCACGCCCTGAATTTGAACCAAGATCTCCTGCCGCTGGCCGACCCCCGTGCGGATCACTTCGCGTTTGAGGCCCTCGGTCACCGCAGCATCCGCGGCGCGCTCCATCAGGTCCGCATCCCGCTTGCCGATGGCAACGGATTCCTCGAAACCCGACACCGCGTTTTGCAGCCAAGTGTAGCGCAGTTCCAAGTCTTGCTGCCAGAGCACCACCTGCGAGCATTGCACCGCCAAAGTCAGGCGCTCATTCGTGAGCCGCCGCTCCTCCTCGACCCGCTTCCGCTCGGTGACATCGCGACTGATGCCGAGTATGCCCACGACGCCACCGCCGCCGTCGCGCAGTGGCGCCTTGAGGGTGTGGAAGACTCGCGGCTCGCCCGCCACCGGGATCGTCTCCTCGAACTGGATGGGCGATCCCCCGGAGATCACCGACTTGTCATGTTGCCGTATCGCAGCCGCCACGTCCGGCGGGAACAACTCCTCGTCCGTCTTCCCCACGAGCTGCTCGGGGGTGGAGCGGGCCGCAGCGGCGAAAGCGGCGTTCGCCAGCAGCAGCCGGCCGTTCAGATCCTTCACGAAGATCACGTCGGACGTCCCCTCCAGCACCCCGTTCAGCAGCTCCGTCCGGTCGGCCAGCGCCTGCTCGGCTTGCTTGCGGTCGTCGATGTCGATCACCGACCCGACGAACCCGTGGAACGCGCCGGCGGCATCGATGGCCGGCCGGCCGGCGTCGATCACCCAGCGGTACGCGCCGTCGGCGCGGCGGAGGCGGAAGTCGATCGCGTAGTCTCGACGCGCGTCGCTGGCGGCCGTGAACGCTTTTCCCGCCGCCTCGCGGTCATCGGGGTGAATGGCACTCGTCCAGCCCAGGCCGTGGCCCTCGGCTTCCCGCTGGCCGGTGAAGTCGTACCACCCGCGCGACAAGTAGGTGCAGTAGCCCGTGGGGTCGGTGACCCACAGCATCGCCGGGGCGGCGTCGGCGGTGGCGCGGAACCGCTGTTCGCTCTCCCGTAGGGCCTGCTCGGCCTCCTTGCGCTCGGTGACATCCACCGTGCAGCCGATCATCTTCAGCAGCTGGCCGTCGTCGCCGCGCAGCAACACGGCGCGGTCTTCGACGTGCAGCCAGCGCCCGTCCTGGTGCCGCACCCGGTACTCGCTCGTGATGGAATTACCTGCGAATTCCAACAATCGTTTCTGAAGGGGCTCATGATCGTCGGTGTGAATTTGTGCCCACCACCAGGCGGCGGTCGGCGGAACCTCGTCGACCCGGTAGCCGAGGACTTCGTACAGCCCTCGTTGCCGTTCGACGTGGCCGGTCGCGAGGTCGTATTCGTAGACGATGCCGTTCACGGCTTCGGCCGCGAGCCGGAACCGCTCCCGCTCGGCCAACGTGTTCAATCGCTCCTGCTCGGTGCGGCGGCGGGCGACGTGCAGCGCCTCCCCAAATGCGGCGAGTGCGAGGCACACGATGAAGTATGCCCCCAGCCCGAACAGGTGCGGCCCAGAGGGCAAGTTCCACGAGTAACGGGGCGGGACGAAGAAGTACCACGCCACCCCCAAACCCAGCCAAGTCGCGAGCAGCGCCGGACGGAGACCGCCCAGCCACGCCGCCGCCGCGCCGCCCACGAAGAAAGTGAGGAACGGCAAATGGTCGCCCAGGAATGGGTCGCACAACCACCGCAGCAGCCCAGCGATGCCAACGGCCACGAGGGTCAGCCCGTAGACCAACCCGGACGACCTCACCTCATTCGATTCGGCCATTTTTCGATCCATCCTCCGCAATTGCGTCCCCCGGGCATCCACACCACGTCCGACTGCAAGTCCTAGCTAGCGAGGCGAAGAGAGGTATTGTGCCCGAGACATCAGCGCCGGCAACACTCGCACTTTGTCGCCCCGGGGCATAGGGCGATGCGGCAACTCCACGGCTGTGACGCTCAAAGTTCAGGCCAAAAGATAGCTTCGACGACAGCGCCCGGAACTCCCGCTCCAGATCGGCACCCAGCTGCGGGTTCTAGCTAGGCGTTGGCCATCGCGATCAAGTCAGTCAATCGGGACACAGGCTCTCCTTCAAATGCACGAAGTCTCCGGAGCAGTCTACTGGGTGGATAGACAAACCTGAACTCTGTGGCCGAAGAGCAGTGCTGTTAACCGGCGTGTTCACATTGAATCTGGAGGCTCGTCAGGCTTACTGCGCAACGGAAGAATTCGGACGCGGAGCTTACCAGTATCGAGGATCACCAACGCGCCAGACAACAAGTATTCCTCGTGCTGTCGAATCGAATCGATCAATTGGACTCCGATCGATTCCGGCAACAAATCCTGCGTCCGAAGCAGAACAACACTCGGCGAGTCTGCGTTGGTCGCCGCCAAAATGGCTCCGAAATCGAGATCCTGAGTCAACACGATCGCTCCCTCAGCGAGCGCCCAGGAGAGGATCTCTTCGTCCAGCGCGGTCGCATCGCCGATCATTGACCAATGAACCGCGTTCCAACCTGCAGAGGTGAGTGCATCGCACCAAGTGGGCGACAAGTTCATGTCGATGACGAATTCATGTTCGTGCCAACGGCAATTCAAGCTCTTCGGAACGCCAAGCGGCGTAGGCTACAGCCTGTCGGATGTCCTCATCTTCGATGTATGGGTAGCTCTGAAGGATTTTTTCAATCGAGTGGCCGCTCGCCACAAGCCCAGCCACCATCCCGACAGTCACTCGCATCTCGCGTAGGCAGGGCTTGCCTCCCATGCGTCGAGGATCGTGGGTGATGCGGTCGAAGACCGGAGCATTCATGGTGTCTCCGTGACAGGAGGTGAACTCCCCAGCGGAGTGAGGAGTACGATCAATTCCGGAATATGCTCTGTCGCCACGCGCCAGAGCCGATCGTGTTTGATCTCTCCGTAATCATGGGCGAGAACGTGACGCTGAGCCTGAATGGGACGCCAGGGGATTTCCGGGTGAGAGGTCTGGAACTCTTTCGAAATCCTCCGAGCTGCTTCGCCGATGATCTCCACTTGGCGTTCGACCGCACTCCGAAACATGAGATCAGACAAAGAGTCAGAGAGCGATCGACCATCCACGAAGGACACAACCGCCTGGGCTGCCGTCAGCATATCCCACACGCATGCACGATCATCCTTGTCCAGCGACATACACAATCCTTCGAGTGCTGAGGATGCGATCACGGCGGAAGGGGTTTCGGAGGCCTTCTTTCTCGACCAAGTCGATGGGACGCCCAAACAGCTCGGCCAATTCGTCCTGCATGGTCGTTAGATCCCACAGGCTCCAAGGCGCATCTTCGTCGAAGGAAATCAAGACATCAATGTCGCTGTCGAGCCCAAAGTCGTCCCGTAGAACAGACCCGAAAAGGGCGAGTTCTCGCACTCGCCAACGCACACAGAATTCATTCAGTGCGGGCTGAGGCAGGTCGATTGCGAAAGTTGTGGCACTGGCGGCCATCACCGCCCTCCGAGTCTGTTAGCCAGCCTGTTCACCAGACAGCGAGTTTCCGAGAGTTCACGGTCGCGGCGGCCCGTGTTTTGGTGGGGTGCGGGATCTCCGTGTCCCACCGGAGGTCCGAGAGAACCAGAGCGAGAGAGCTTGGTATGATCTCGCGGCGACCCAACTCGTTGGTCAACAGGCCGTTACGTGCAAAAACGCGGGGTGCTCTCGCAACCAGCGTTTTTGTGAACCCGTGGGCTACGGAATTCGTAGCTCCACGGGTGAGCTCCCCGGTGAGGACTCGAACCTCAAACCTAGCGGTTAACAGCCGCTCGCTCTACCATTGAGCTACCAGGGAGTGTGGACACCGAGCCGAGGCTGGGCGGACAAGGATTTTGGCAAGAGGGTTCGCTCGTTGCAATCCCATTTGGTACGTTTTTCTTCTGGGAGGGGGCGGTTCCGGCCTTATGCGGTTTCGCGAGTCGTTTTGACATTCGCCCTCACCCCCAGCCCCTCTCCCGGAGGGAGAGGGGAGCCGGAAGTGTCAGGGGCCGGGCAAAACTGGCCTTAAACCGGCCTTATGCAGCGCGGAGTTGTTTCTGGCGGCTGGCGTGCAGGCGGGCTTTCTCCTCGAGAATCGACGCGGCGTCGAACCGGTGGCCGAAGTACAACTCCTGGGCTCGTTCATCAGCCAGGACCGTCGCCGAGTCGCCGCCGACGATGACCTCGCCCAGGCAAATCACATAGGTGCGGTCGGCAATCGTCAGCGTCTCGCGCTCGCGGTGGTCGGTCAACAGGATCGAAATCCCCCGCTCCCGCAGCTCCATAATGATGTCCTGGATGTCGTTAATCGTCTTCGGATCGATCCCGGTGAACGGTTCGTCCAGCAGCACAATCGAGGGCTTCGTTGCCAGGCAGCGGGCAATCTCCAGTCGCCGTTTCTGCCCGCCCGAGAGCGTCGAGGCGATCTGATGCCGCTGTTCTTCTAGCCCCAAATGAGCAATCAGCGTGTTGATTTGCTCGATCCGCTCTTCGTAGCTCAGCGGCAGGAACTCGAGAATCGCTTGCAGATTCTCCTCGACGGTCAGCTTCACAAAAATGCTGAAGTATTGCGGCAGATACCCCATCCCGGCCCGCGCCCGGCGGTACATGGCCCACTGGGTCACGTCCTTCCCGTCCAGAAGAACATGGCCCTCGGTCGGGGCAATCAGCCCCACGGCCGTACTGAACGTGGTCGACTTCCCCGCCCCGTTGGGTCCGAGCAGGGCCACGATTTCCCCTTTGTCGACATGAAACGACACATCATTCACAGCCCGCTTGCCGCCGGGGTAGACTTTGGCGAGATGCTGGCATTCGAGTAGAGCCACGGCTGTCCTCCGGGTTGGGTCAGGCTGTCAGCGGGGATCATGGCCGGACAAGCCCATTCGGGCAAGACCTTTCGGTGGGGACTCCCACCGCCCAAAGCGGCTGGTCCCCCCCGACGGCGATGATGAACCGGCGTAGGGGAATTCGTCAGAATTTCGCCGGGGCGACGCGGGCTG
>JAYSVZ010000314.1:0-1976 GCA_043718305.1 Planctomycetota bacterium
GCCTCCTCCAGAGGCTTCGCCACATCCCCCTTCGTCCCCGGATACAACCCATCCGTGAGGTTCTTCTTGCCCCAGCGCGGACCGGCTTCGATCGAATCCATCGCCGACACCATTGCTCCTTGGGCCACGTTCTTCCCGTCAGCGGTCAACGCCTGCAACTCCGCAAGGGCGACGATGAAGTCGTTCTGTCGTGGGGCGAGTTGAGTCGCGGTGATGCGGATCACCGTCACCGTCTGCTTGTCGACCGGAACTCGGACCGGCGCGAGCTGGGGGTTGTCGAGCGTCTTCTCGGCGATCAGTCGCACGTTGACCGAGAATCCCGCGTCGTCGGCGACCTGCACCCGGAAGGCCCTCGGGAACCCGAACCCGTCGCCGATGCCGTTGAAGTCATCGTGGCACGGTCGCAGCACGATCTCGGTGAGTTCGACCGGCTCGGGGAGTTCGACCTGCACCCACTTTTCGGTGTCGGCCTTCGGCTCGATGCCGCTATGCCAGCCATACTCGACCGGGATGGCCCCCGCCGGTGTCGACTCCTTTTCGAGGGCCGCAATCCGTGTGTCGAGTGCGGCCAACGGCTCACCCGCGCGGGCCTTGATCGTCTGCTCCAGCGAGGTCAGCTTCGTCATCACTTCTGATCGTTGGCCCGTGAGCGCGACCCGCTTAGTGGCCACATCCGGATCACGGTCGTACATCCGATCCGTCCGATCGACGGCTGCGAAGACCGCTTGCAGGGCGTAGTAGTCTTCCTGGCTGATCGGGTCGAACTTGTGGTTGTGGCACTGGGCACACTGCACGGTCAAGCTGCAAAACGTCTGGATGGTGTTGGTGATCATGTCGTCGCGGTCGAGGTGTCGGGCGACCTGGCCGTCGATCTTCGACTCGGGAACTTCGGCATGGCCGATGAAGTCCCAGGGGCCAGCAGAGATGAAGCCGAGACCTTCGATGCCGTCGCCAGTGCCGGGGTACAGGACATCGCCCGCGAGTTGCTCTTCGATGAACCGCCGGTAGGGCCGGTCCTCGTTGAACGCCCGAATCACATAGTCCCGATACGGCCACGCATTCAGCCGCAGCTTGTCCTTGTCATACCCATGCGTCTCGCCGAAGTGGACCACATCGAGCCAGTGCCGCGCCCAGCGCTCGCCGTAGCCGGGGTTGTCGAGGAGGCGGTTCACGAGCCGCTCGTAGGCGTTCGGTTCGGAGTCGGCGAGGAAGGCCCGCACCTCGTCTGGGGTGGGCGGCAGGCCGATGAGGTCGAAGCTCAACCGGCGGATGAGCGTGATGCGGTCGGCTTCCGGAGAGGGGCTGAGACCGGCCTTGTGCTGGGCCTGTTGGAGGAAGGCATCGATGGCCGTGGGATAGGCTTCCAGCCTGTCATCTTTTCTGGTCTCAGAGATGACCGGCTGGAAGCCTATCCCACGGGGCACCTCCGGTCTTTTCAGTGGTTGAAACGACCACCAGTCGGTGACCTCATGCCGCCGATCGCGCAGGGGCATCGCGGGCCACTTCGCCCCGGCGGCGATCCACTCGCGAATCGTCTCCCGCTCGGCAGGGGTCAGCGGTGCGGCCCCCTTGGGCATGTCGGGCTGGTCCCCGCTGATCTGCTGCCAGAGCAGGCTCTCCTCGGGCTTGCCGGGCACGAACGCTGGCCCGGTCTCGCCGCCCTTGAGTGCCGACTCGCGGACCTCCAGCGACAACTCTCCCTTCGCGTCGGCGGCATCGTGGCACTGAATGCAACGGCGTTCGAGGATGCGAGCGGCGGCATCGTCGGCAGTGAGGCTTGAGCCCATCGAGAGAATAACAAACAGAGCCACCCCTACTGAGGACATTCTCGTCCGTCGTGGCTGCACGAGCAGCCCGGAATCGGGTTGCGGGATGACAGAGCATCCTTGATGGAACTGACTGGGCATCTCGGACTCCGGGGCGATCCACAAGCACGCTTCGATCGGTTCATTGTGGGAGGAGCGATCGATGACGAC
>JAYSVZ010000315.1:0-5634 GCA_043718305.1 Planctomycetota bacterium
GTCCAGACGGCCACATAATTCAGTAGCAACCGCCCACGCCCCAATGGCGGAAACATCGCGATCCCCACGGCGTAAGCCATCCCCGCACCGACCGCCGCCCCGGAGATGACACAGAGTCCACACGTCCCCAGTAGAGCGAGCGCCGTGAAAACCCCCAGTGTCGCCAGCAGCCACTCTTCGGCCCGCAGCCGTGAAGCGAAAGAGACTGCGGAGTCAGGCAGCGAGTCCATTGTGTCCCTTACCTCCGGTGTGAACTGAAGCGGTGGCCCAGCGGGCTGCGTCGATAGCTATCGCGAATGAACTGCCATACGAAGTACGAATAGCTGGGGATGTACGGAGCGCCTTGCGATTGTAACTCTCCTTTCAAGGCGGAATGGACTTGCGGCAAGCCATACCACGGCACGCCGGGGTAGAGGTGGTGCTCCAGGTGGTAGTTCTCGTTGCACATAAAGAACCGCACGATCCGAGAGGTCAGAATCGTCCGTGTCCCTTGCACGGGGTCGGAAGCATGCTCGAGCAGTGTGTGCTGGCTCATTCCACGGATGTTGACCATCGTGTTAATCAGGAGCATCGGGATCAACCAGCCATAGAGCAGCCAGTGACGAGGAATCGGCGACATCACGACGAGCGTGATTAGTAAGACCAAGGCCGCGACCTCGGCCAGGATGCAGATCCGCTCACGAGTGGTCCCTTGCCGAAATCCAAGCCAGGGGATCGCCGTAATGTAGACCGGGTAGCCGATCAGCAACCGCAGCCAGTTCATCAAGAAGACCATCCATGTCCAGCGGGTGTAGTTCTCATAGTGATCGGGGTCACCTTCCACTCCGAGATGCTGATGATGCTTAAGATGGAGCACTCGATACGCCGTACACGTTTGTAACACCGGCATGGCGCAGAGTGCCCCCAGCACATTATTCACCAGTGGGTGCCTGGCCAGCGTGCCATGGACTGCTTCATGCGTAAAGAGACTGATCCCGTGCAGGGAAGCTGCGGCTAGCAAAAAGAACGGTGCGAGCAGCAGCCATTTCCAGTGCGAATCGAACGCCGCTGGCCCTGCAATCAAGGCGCTGGCACTGACCAAATAGAGGATGACGAACAGTGACCCGCGCAGCAGATGCCGTCCGGGATGCCAGCCATGGGAACTCTCCAGGAGTTCCGGCGACAGGTGGGGGGCCGTGCTCATGGGATCTCCCGCGCGTCGTGATACAGGTCTTCGTAGAGCCGATTAAACAGGTACAGACCGAGGGCGATCCCGCGTTCGACCTCGGCATTGAGTTGCTGCTCCACACGAATGGAATCCGTGGCCTCGAAGAACTCCGAGGCATGCCGCTTGTCGATCATGGCATGCGTTTTGTAATGCACCAGCGAGGCGGCCTCGATCCACCCGCGTTCGACGACGACCTGCCCGATCAAGGCTGAGATGTCAGCGAATGCATATTCAATCACGCCCAGGCAGCCCAGCGCTGTGTCGACGGGCTCAGCAGTACAGGCTCCCATCAGCGCGACATTGAACGCCTGCACCGGCGGACGCGACGGAGTGGCCAGGGCCTCATTCAGAGGCACTCCAAGCGTCCCCAGAAACTTCAGAAAGGTCCGGTCATGGGCCAGCGTCGGCTCGAAGGCTGAGTGGGATCCACCTTCGTCATCAACCAGTCCATGTTCCTCGGCGATATTGTGGGCCAGTGCCGCCCGCGCTGTCGAATCGGGCCTCCGGGCCATCAGCGCTGCCATCGGACGGGGAAAATATTGGACCGCATGAAAGAATTGTTTCTGCGTCCGGCAAAACTGATCGCGGTCCATCGTGCGATCGCGCAAGGTGAGAAAATAGACATTCTCCATGATCCCGACCCGGTGCAGCCACTGTTCCACCATTTCCGTTGATGCCCCGCTATGCATGGCTGTCACCTGTTGTTTTGATTGGGCACTCAGGGCATTTCGACGGAGAGATCAAAGCGACTCCACTCAGCGATGTCCGAAACCTCTCTAGAAGGGAAGGCTAGGGACTTCGATCGACCGTCCCATCTCTTTCCACACCCGCCAGCCGCCGTCCATCGAAATCACGTTCTTGTAACCCATCTTCTGAAGGTTATCAGCCGCCAAAGCGGATCGAAAACCGCCACCGCAATAGAGGATCAGTTCCTGGTCATGGTCCGGAAAGCGGGCCTCGATATCGCGCTCGATGATCCCCTTGCCGAGGGGGATCGCGCGGGGGATATGGCCGCTTTCGAATTCGCTCTCTTCACGGACATCGATCAGCGTGAGCTTCTCATCGGCATCGAGTCGCACGACAACGTCGGCCACGGTGCATTCGCGAATCCGCGTCTTCGCGTCAGTGACGATCTGAAGGAATCCGGGGGCGTGTTGTTTGGACATGGTTGGGTTCCTGGGAAGGACATCGTCTTTAGTTCGGAGTCTCAGTCGCGGAGCGACTGAGCTACACGGCGCTGGTCACTGCCTCGACCGCTGCCGGTCGGCGGTTCGCGGGCTGGTCGGGTTGCCAGTCGATCAAGTGCAGATCGACCGACTCGTAGCCGTTGAAGCTGTTGAGGCCTGGAGAGAAGCACAGGGAGATCTTCCCACCGGCTTTGGCGATCTCGTCGGCCCAATCCGCTTTGCCGAAGGCGATGGCCTTCATCACCTTGTTGAATTGGCGGACCTTCAGCGACAGATGCCGCTCTCCGCCGCCGATCTTCTTCGGCGGTTCGACCAATTCGCACCCGGTCGCGGCGAAGATCGGCTTGCGATGCTCAGCTCCGAAGGGGCCCAGGCCATCCAGCTCCTTGATCGCCCCGAAGCTGAGGTCGTTGAGCACCACTTCGGCGTCGATCGCCAGTTCACCCGCAGCCTCGGGATCGGGCTTCACATCGGAGACGCGCTGGGTGAACGCCTCGCGAAAGGCATCGATCCGATCGGCGTGGATCCGAATTCCGGCGGCGGCCTTGTGTCCGCCGTAGGTGATGAGATGCTCGGCACAGTCGCCGATCGCGGCGTGCAGGTCGATCCCATGGACGGTGCGCGCGGAGCCTTGGCCGAGGCGTTCCTCGTTGAGAGCAATCATGATCGCTGGACGGGTGTAGGCTTCGGCCATTCGGCTGGCCAGAATCCCGATGACGCCGGGATGCCACTCGGGGTGCGTCAAAACGAGGGCTGCGGAGTCGTGCCACTCGGGATGCTCTTCGACGAGGGCTTTGGCCTCTTTGAGCATCTTTCGTTCGACCGACTTGCGGTTCTCGTTGAGCTGATTCAGGTAGTCGGCCAGTTGCGCAGCCCGTTGGCGATTGGTGGTGGTGAGTAGCTCCACGGCCAGTCGAGCCTGGCCCAGGCGGCCAGCGGCGTTGATTCGTGGGGCAATGCTGAAGCCGATGTCCTCGGCACTGATCTGTTTGTTCTGTTCCAGTCCGCTGACCTTGAGCAGCATCTCCAGTCCGGGGTGCTGTTGATCGGGACGGGTCTTGTCCTTGTCGAGCAACGTCGACAACCCGTAGCGGACGATAATGCGGTTTTCGCCGACCAGCGGCACCACGTCGGCCACCGTCCCGATGGCCGCGAGGCCGACTGCGCGTTTTAGATATTCGCGCATCGCCGGGCTGGCCTTGGTCCCATCTCCAAGCTTCTGGCAGATGGCCCACGCCAGCTTGAACGCCACTCCCGCCCCGCACAAGTCGCCAAATGGATATGACCCGCCCGGCAGCCTCGGATGCACCAGACACGCGGCATTCGGCAGCGTATCGAGCATCGTGTGATGGTCGGTGATAATCAGTTCCAGGCCGAGTTCACGGGCCAGCTCGGCCTCCTTCACCGAACAGATGCCGCAATCCACCGTCACCAGCAGTCGCAGGGGGTCTTCCGCATGCAGCTTGCGAATCGCCTCCAAGTTCAGACCATACCCCTCTTCCATTCGAGATGGGATGTAGTAGTCAACATGAGCCCCCGTCAGTTTCAGACAGTGCCAAAGGATGCTGGTTGATGTCACACCGTCGACATCATAGTCGCCGTAAATCGTGATCCGCCGCTTCGCATGGACGGCTGCCACGATGCGCTCGGTGGCCTCGGGAACCCCCGGCAGAAGCTCTGGCGGGTGAAGGTCCGTCAGCTTCGATTCGAGAAAGAGCTTCGCCTCAGCCCCGGAATTAAAACCCCGCGAGGCAAGCACCTGCGCCAGCAGCGGCGAGCAGCGCATCTCTTTGCTGATCCGACCCACGACTCCCCGATCATGCGGGGCAATTCTCCAGCGACGAGGCATCCGGCGACTCTCCTGCACTCCGTTGATCCGACGTTCAGTCAGCATCGTACCGGAGTCCGGGCCAGCGCAGAAGGACGAGGGTGGCAACTGGAGTTCAGTTGTCAGTTGTCAGTCATCAGCCAGCCCCTCCGGCTCCCCTCTCCCCTCGGGAGAGGGGTTGAGGGTGAGGGTGAGGGAGCGTGGTGAGACAACTCTGGAATTGACTCTGTGAGCCGCATGCGATGACTGAAGACGAATTCTAAAAGTGCTCTTGGCTCAGTCCGCTTATGCCAGCACGTCATGCAGCACGTGCCCATGCACATCGGTCAGACGCCGCTCGATGCCGTTGTGGTAGTAGCTGAGTTGGTCATGGTTCAGTCCCAGCAGGTGTAATAACGTCGAGTGCAGGTCGTAAATCGAGGTCACGTTCTCGATGGCTTGAGCTCCGAACTCGTCGGTCGCTCCGTAGCTGTGACCGCGTTTGACACCGGCCCCGGCGAGCCAGACGGTGAACCCTTTCGGATTGTGGTCGCGACCGCTGGCTCCCTTTTGAAAGGTCGGCATCCGGCCAAACTCGGTGACGAAGGCCACGACGGTTTCCTCCAAGAGGCCCCGCTGTTTCAGGTCGCGGATGAGGGCTGCGGCGGGCTGGTCGAGGATCGGGGCGTGAAGGGTGTATTGCTGTTGCAAGGTCTTGTGGCCGTCCCAGTTGCCGACCCCTTCGCCCATGGCGTAGGCCCCGTTGAAGAGTTGGACGAAGCGGACCCCCTTCTCGATCAGCCGCCGTGCCAGCAGGCAGTTGCGAGCGAACCCCGCTTTCGTCTTATTGGGGTCGTCGACGCCGTACGCTGCCAGGGTCGAGGGCGACTCATCGGCGAAGTCGACGATCCGCGGGGCCGAGAGCTGCATCCGCGCGGCCATCTCGTAGCTGGCGATGCGGGCGGCCAGTTGACGATCGCCGGGATGGGCTTCGAGTTGCTGTTCGTTCAGGAACCGTACGAAGTCGCGCGTCGCTAAATCCGATTCGAGCGCGATCGAGTCGGGCCGCTTGAGGTGCGCGATCGGCCGCTCGGCATTGAAGGCCGTCCCTTGAAACGTGGCTGGGAGGAACGCCGAGTTCCAGTGGTTCGACCCGACCTGCGGCACGCCCCGCGGATCGGGAATCGCCACAAACGCGGGCAGGTCGCGGCACTCACTCCCCAGGGCATAGCTGACCCACGCCCCGATACCCGGGAATCCATCGAGCGTGAACCCGGTGCTCATCTGGTTCTCAGCTGGACCGTGCGTGTTCGACTTGGCGGTCATCGAGTGGATGAAGCACATCTCATCGGCCAGCCCCGCCAGATTCGGCAGCAGATCGCTGATCATCTTGCCGCACTCCCCGCGCGGCCGGAACTCCCACGGGCTCTTGA
>JAYSVZ010000316.1:0-5624 GCA_043718305.1 Planctomycetota bacterium
ATTTGAACTTCGACTCCTTGATACTCGTCCCGACCCCTCCATACCCCAGCACGAATAGAATGAACGCCACTGCGATCAGTAAGGCAAGGTCAAAGGCCAAGAGCAACGGGTGGTAGAATGCCAGAACTGACATCCCGACCAACGTCGTCAGAACAACTCCAATTCCATCGAGCAGAAACGCTGAGACCACCTTCTGCACAGTCACGATGTCGAAAAACCGGTTGACCAGTTCCGGCATGTTGCGACCTTCAATCGCCGTCGCATCCACCCGAGGCAGCCGCCACGCCAAGTCAGACGCCACGCGAGCAAACAGCCGCCTCTGGACAATTTCCGCCACAAACGACTGGAGCGCGCGAAGAGCTGCTGAGAACGACAGAAACCCGAACAGAATCACCGATAGCACGGCAATTGGCTGCACCAGCCGACCGAACGCGACGGTGTTGACCAGCGACTCGACCGCGATCGGCGTGGCCAGGGTCAGCAGCGCAATCACCAGTGAATGGATCAGAATCGTGAGGATGTCTGGCCACTCGGGGGCCAGCAAGCGGACTAGCCGCCGCCACGGAGTTGCCCCGTGATGATCCACAACGCTCAGCGGAAAGCCGCCTTCGATCACGACAGACTTCAATGCGACACTTGATCCGGCGAAACACTGCGACAGCGACCGGTCTGACCGCAAGTTTCCCTCGTCATCAAGAGTGCGGACCGCCCCTCCGTCGCCAATGGTCAACCATTCTCCAGTGAGTCGAATCAACACGATTCCGCCAGCCAGTGCCAACTCCTTCAATTCCTCTGACTGCCCGGTCAATTTGCGACATTTCAAACCTGCGGCAGGGCTGGCCACCACGAATAGGTCAGTCCAGTCTGATGCGTCGGCTTCACGGGCTTGTGCTAATGCCTGCCGTAAATCTGCTGCTAACCGGCGGTTATCACAACTGACTCCGCGATCTGCCAAGGACAGACCCAACAGGTTGGCAGCCGATTCCAACGAGTTCGTGGGAATTCCTGAACTGGGGCTCACACTCAAGTCTCCGAAGGATCTCTCAAAACGCTCTGAACGGTTCTGCGTGTACGTGTACGTGATCTGTCGACAATCAGATCACCGATTTTTAGACCGAATCTTCTGAATCTTCTGACAATCCAAACGTGGACTCGTGGTCGGCAAGCGGTTGACAATAGTTCGACGGACTCGGAAGTTTGCCGACCTAGTGGCCCCACCACGCTCAGAATTGGGGTTGGAGTCCAGGCTTTAGCCTGTCCGGAACAGCCTAAAGGCTGGACTCCAACCCCAGGCTTTAGCGTGGACGAGGCACTTGCCTAAGTGCCCCTTGAAACCCGGAGAAACTCGACAAAACAGGGCACTCTTCCCTGAAGGTTAGAACCGTTTCAACCGATCTCGATTGCCAGCGGGGGATTGGGTACAATCTTCTGATCGGGGGCGAACCGTCCGTGGCCAAGTCGTGTCCTGGCTAGGGTTTCGAGCATTTTCTCCCCTCCCAGCAGGTCTTGGTCATGCGCAACGAATCGGAAATCCCGTTTGCCGACAATCCCTTCACAATCCCGGTCGCGGAGCGGATGCGGAGGCTGCCGCCGTACCTCTTCGCCAAGATCAACAAGGTCAAATACGAGAAGCGGAAGGCCGGGATCGATGTGATCGATCTGGGGATGGGGAACCCCACCGACCCGCCCGAGCAGATCGTTCAGGACAAGCTGGCCGAAGCGCTGGCCGATCCGAAGAATCACCGTTACTCCGTTGCGAACGGGATTGGGAACCTTCGCAAAGAGGTCGCGATTCGGTACGACCGCAAGTACGGCGTGAAGCTCGATCCGGAGAAGGAAGTCATCGCGACCATTGGTTCCAAGGAGGGGTTCAGCCACATGTGTTTGGCTCTGATGGGGCCGGGGGACACCGCGATCTCGCCGTCGCCGACCTTCCCGATTCACACGTATGCCGTCGTGATGGCCGGGGGGAACGTGATCCACCTCGACGTGCGAAATCCGCAGGAGTTCCTGTCGAACGTCGCCTACACCTGCGAGCATCTCTATCCGCGACCGAAGCTGGTGATCGCGAACTTCCCGCATAACCCGAGTTCGACCGTCATCGAGCAGGAGTTCTGGGACGACCTCGTGAAGCTCGCCAAGAAGTATGGCTTCCTCGTCATCAGCGACTTCGCCTACGCCGACATCTGCTACGACGGGTACAAGGCTCCCAGCTTCCTCGCCTCGCCGGGCGCGCTCGATGTCGGTGTCGAGTTCACGACGATGAGCAAGAGCTATAGCATGGCCGGCTGGCGCATCGGCTTCTGTTGCGGCAATGCCGAGATGGTCCGCGCGGTCCACACGATCAAGGGTTACTACGACTACGGGATTTTCCAGGCGATCCAGATCGCCGCGATCATCGCCATGCGGCACTGCGACGATGCGGTTACCGCGATGGCCAAGGAGTATCAAGGCCGCCGGGATGTGCTGTGTGACGGCCTGAACCGCCTCGGCTGGAACGTGGAAAAGCCACGGGCCGGGATGTTCGTCTGGGCCAAGATCCCCGACCAGTTCGCCGACATGGGCTCGATCAACTTCTCGATGAAGCTCCTCGAAGAGGGCGGCGTAGCTGTCAGCCCCGGCCGGGGCTTCGGCGAAGAGGGCGAAGGGTATTTGCGTCTGGCCATCGTCGAGAACTCGAACCGCCTGCGGCAGGCCGTGCGCGAGATTGGGAAGTGTGCCAGGATCGAACTCCCGCCACAGGCGAAAGCTGTGTAGCGTAGGACGGGCCCCTTTGGCCCGTCCGTCTGTGCGACCACGGAGACGTTAACTCAGAACAACCCCATGCAAGTCACGTTGGTCTCCCATGATCCAGTCCGTTGAGATCCAGAACTTCAAGAATATCCGCCACCAGACGATCGATCTGGAGCGGTTGACGGTATTCGTCGGTCCAAACGGATGCGGGAAGACGAGCGTCTTGCAGGCGATTCTTCGGGCGTTGGAAGGTTTATCACGTTCGGACATCTGGTGGAAGAACCGAAAAGGCCCATGGCAGCAAAGCCTCGATTGGCTTCTCAGGCGAGGAGCAAGCGAAGGTATTGTAATTTCACTTCGAACCTCGGAGCAGCAAGTAACTATTGCGTATCGCACGATTGAACCGAAGTCGTCGGATGTGACAAAGAATCGCGTCTGGCAACCGGAGTTCCAATTGAGTCGTTTGTATTCAAAAAGCTGGCTGGCTAGCGTCAAAGCAATTGCATTGCGTTTGAGTTCTGTTTCACTCTCGTCACCATCTTATTCTGAATCGTCCCAACCCCAGATGGGAGCAGACGGAACCAATCTTCCCTCCGTCCTCGCCTATATGGCCCTCAACGACCCGGACGGTTTCGAGAATCTCGTCGATGAATTGCGCACTTTGATTCCACAGGTGCGGCGGCTTCGCTTCACGAAGATGCCCGTCAATCGCGAGGAGACCGAGATCGTTCGCTTCGGTAACGAATCGATCGAACGTCGCTCCACTCGTGAATACCAAGGCGATGCGATCCTCTTTGATTACGACAACGCCAAGGGAGTTCTTGCTCAGACCGTCAGTGAAGGGACGATGCTCCTGCTGGGGCTATTGACGGTCTTGCTTGGACCTGAAGCACCTGATGTCCTATTACTCGATGACATCGAACACGGCCTGCATCCGCTGGCGCAGAAGACACTTCTCGAAACGCTCACCAAGATCATGGACCGCTTTCCGGACCTGCAAATCTTGGCGACGGCGCACTCTCCGTATCTGCTCGATGGCTTGAAGCCCGAACAGGTGCGTCTGATGACGATCGGTGCGGACGGCTACTCCGTCTGCGGTCGACTCGTCGATCATCCCGACTTTGATAAGTGGAAAGATGAGATGGCTCCCGGTGAGCTGTGGAGCCTGTTCGGCGAGAAATGGCTCGCAGAGGCGGGCGTGGCCCCATGAGTCAGGCATTCGTCGTTGTCTCGGAAGCCGCAGCTGACTTCACGATGGCGACGGAGTTAGCCGATCGTGTTTTGTGTGAGCAGATCGACTGGCTCGAAGTTTCGCTACTGGACAGCCAGCGGAATTGGATCAGCAATTCGCCACGGGGTGAGCCCCTGCATTGGAAATCGATTGCCAAGTTGGCCCGGGCCAGTGGTCTGAGAGTCCACGGCCATTTCCAGGGGGAACCGGGGTTTCCCGATGCGGCTGCGGCCCGTAAAGCCATGGCCTACATTCGCCATGTCTTCGGGGCAGTTCACGCCATTGTCCTGATTCGGGACCGCGACGATCAGCCGGAACGTCTCAATGGGCTTCAGCAGGCCCGCGACGCATCTCATTCGCCGACCAGGATTGTGATTGGATTGGCAAACATCGAACGCGAATCGTGGGTGCTGAGCGGCTTTCTTCCACAATCGGAGGACGAAGGATCTCGACTCGAAGCAGAACGTCGAGAACTGGGCTTCAATCCATGTACTCATCCCCATGATTTGACAGCGGGTAAGAGCGATCTGGCGAAGAAGAGTCCCAAACGCATGCTCGCCATTCTCACGAGCGGCGACCACGAACGGGAAGCGGCCTGCTGGCAAAACACATCACTATCTGTCTTGCGGGAGCGAGGTCGAGAGAACGGTCTAACGGATTATCTGAAGGAGATCGAGCGACACTTGGTGCCCTTGGTGACGGGGCGCAATCCTCGATAAGACTCACTCAACCAAGTCCGACTCCAATGGCTCCCTGATGACCTTAAGCGTGTGTGGGATCTGTGTGCGTCATTCATGCCTTCGCCGGGATCTCTAACAGTTTCTCCAATGACGGGATCGCAGCGGTACAACCCGGTGCCGCGTTGAGGCACACGACCGCGTTCCACTGCGTATCGAGGTAGGCTGTTCGCTCCCCGGGGGTCAGGTCGGCTGAGACCGGGGCCAACCGTTTCAGGATGTAGCCCAGACTCGATGACTTCTCCTCCGGGTTCTCCGTCAACACCCAAATCGCAGCTGCGATGAACAGGGCCTCATTGGGGGACTCTTGCAGCGACAGCCACCGTCGTTGCAATTCGGCCAAGCATTCTGGGGGTCGGTACTGAACTGCGGCCAGGGATCGAACCAGTGAACTGTTGGCCGCGCCTTCCGGTTCTGCTTGGAGCAGAGAGAGAAGTTCCGGACCCAAGTCGGTCGCCGTGAGCTTGAGATCCTGAATGACCGAACAGGCAGCCCTCCCGATCTTCGGATCATCGAGTGCTCGTTTTAAGGCATCGCGCGTGATGTCGTAATGCTCTCGAAAGAACTCGACATCCTTCTGGTCGGGAAGCCACATCCCCAGATTGCTCCACGCGGCGACTTTTTCGTCGGTCTCCTTCAGGACAGCGGGGCGTAGATAACGTACGAAGTAATCCGGGACATCCCGCGCTGTCAGTTCCCGCATAAGACTATCGACTTTGTCGGGCTCTCCCCAGATTCGCACCAAGTCCAGTTGATCGGGGTTGTAGGTCATCGTCCAATAGACTGAGGGAGGATTGTACTTGGTGGCATCGTTATCATCTTCCATCATCCCTCGGGAGAGATGTCGGAGTTCTCGAGTGGACGTTCGCAAATGGCGGAATTGATAATTGACAAACTTCAACTCTCCGAGTCGGACTAACTCA
>JAYSVZ010000317.1:0-5620 GCA_043718305.1 Planctomycetota bacterium
ATCCCTTATCTGGTTGTCGGCTCCTATGCGAGTTCGGCTTGGGGGGAAACTCGCTATACCAGTGATATCGATTTCGTCATTGAGCTTCGTCGCGACCAAATCAAACCACTCTGCCTGTCATTTCCAGGACCGGAGTTTTACGTCAGTGAGGCTACTGCCCACGAAGCAGTCACTTACCGTAAGCAGTTTAATATTCTCCATCCGGTGTCCGGCTGCAAGGTCGACTTAATGATCGCTCGCGACGATCTCTGGAGTCGATCACAAATGCAACGCGGGCGAGTTGGTCAAGTCGATGATTTTTCGGTGCGGTTCTGTTCTCCGGAAGACACGATCATCTCGAAGATGCGATATTATCGGGAAGGTGAGTCGCCGAAGCACCTTCGCGATATCGCAGGCGTCCTCCGGATTCAGGGGGACGCGGTGAATCGCGAAGACATTGCCCGTTGGGCGGAATCACTCGGCCTTGAAGACATTTGGAAACTGGTGTTGTCACAACCCAAGCTCAAGTAACTCGGCCACCCCATTCATTAGGACACCACCCCCATGCCCCAGCACTTCTCCCGTCGCACCTTACTGCGCGGCCTCGGCGTTTCGATGGCCCTGCCGTGGATGGAGTCGATCCCGGTCTGGGGCGATGAGATCACATCCACGGCTCAGTCGTCGAGTGAGGCCCCCGTCCGCGTGGCGGTCCTCTTCTCCGGCAACGGCTATCACAGCAAAGAGTGGTGGGCCAAGGGCGAAGGGAAGGCGATGGAACTGGGGCAAGTTCTTTCCCCGCTGACCGACTTTCGCGAGAAGCTGCTCTTCGTCCAGGGACTCTACAACGTCGAGGCCACCAAGGGAAACATCCACAGCTCCCAGACCGGCAATCTGCTTTCCGGGGCTCCGCTGGCTTCGGGTGGGGACATCAAGTCGGGGACCAGCTTCGATCAGTTGCTGGCCCAGACCTATGGGCGGGGGACGAAGGTGCCGAGCCTCGTGCTGGGCTGCGAGGCGGCCAACCCGTCGGTCCACAAGAACTACTCGATGCTGTATAGCTCGCACATCTCGTGGTCCTCGGCGACCACTCCGACGCCGCTGGAGCTGTACCCGGCGCTGGCCTTTGACCGGCTGTTCAAGGATGGAGCGGAGAAGGGGGACAAGAGCGTTCTCGATGCCGTCCTGGAAGATGCCGGGGACATCCGGCGGCAGATCAGTACCAGCGACCAACGGAAGCTCGATGAGTACCTCGACTCGGTCCGCGATGTCGAACAGCGGATCGACCAAGCGGGGCAGAAAGGGGAGCTGCAAGGGTGGCGTCCAACCCTCGACAAGCCGAACATCGAGCGTCCGGCGGACGGCATCCCGCAGAACATCGCGGACCATATGCGGTTGATGTGCGACATTCTCGTACTCGGGTTCCAGACCGACACGACGCGCGTCTCGACCCTCAAGCTGAACAACGACCACTCGTCGCTGCGGTTTCCTCATCTGGGGGTCGACTACATGATCCACCACTTGCTGTCGCACTCCGACGGAGCCGACTGGTTGAAGGTCAACCAGTTCTTCGTGGAACAACTCGGCTACATCGCCCGCAAGCTCGATGGGATTCAAGAAGGGGACCGCACGCTGCTGGATAACTCGATGCTGATGATGTGTTCCAGCATGATGACCGGCGGGCACAACAACGACCAACTGCCCGTGGTCATCGTCGGTCAGGGCGGCGGACGGATCGAGACCGGGCGTTCGCTGAACTACCGCGACAAAGAGAACCGCCAGATGTGCCGCTTGTACATGTCGATGATGGACAAGATGAACGTGAGGCCGAAAACGTTTGGGGATGCGGTCGAGGGGCTGAACGAAGTGTGACAGCGACGCAAGGTCTTCTACCGAGAGTGATGTCCCTGAACTGCCTCATCAATGGCTTCGATCGCGACACGGCACAAGCGCCGCACCAGTTCACTCGGCATGGCCGGGGCTGGGATGAGAGTCACGACATCTCCGATCGGGCGAATGATGACCCCTCGCTTGCGTGCAGCCAGTGTGACCCGATGACCGGTGCGGCGGACGGACGGAAAGGGCTCGTGGGTCGCCCGGTCACGAACCAGTTCAATGCCGACGAGGATCCCCTTCTGCCGGACCGCGATCACATGGGGATGGGACGCCAGCGGGGCCAACTCCTCTGCGAGCACTTGAGCGCTGGTCTCGATTCGTTCAAGTAACCGATTCCGTTCAAAGAGGTCGAGCGAAGCCAAAGCTGCCGCACACCCAAGCGCATTCCCGGTGTAGGTGTGGCCGTGGTAAAATGTCCGCCCTTCGGACGGTTCGCCGAGGAACGCACCTTCGATCTCGTCGGTACAAAGCGTCGCAGCCAGGGGCAGATACCCGCCCGTCAATCCCTTGGCCAAACAGAGAATGTCGGGCAAGATCCCGGCCTGCTCGCTGGCGAACATCGTCCCGGTTCGTCCGAAGCCCACCGCGACCTCATCCGCGATCAGCAACACGCCATATCGCAACGTGATCTCACGGGCTTGCCGCAAATAATGGGGACTATGGATGAGGATCCCGGCGGCCCCTTGAACCAGCGGCTCGAGGATGAACGCCGCCAGCCGCTGGTGTTCCGTGGAGAAGACTCGTTCGAGTTCCGCCAGGCAATGCGATTCCCACGCTTCGCGTGATCCCTCGAAGGTCGAGTCGGGTCGCCCCGGATTTGGCACCATGACCGTCGGAAACAAGAGCTGGTCGTACATCGCATGGAACCGTGGAACCCGCCCCACGCTGACCGCTCCCACGGTGTCGCCATGATAGCCATCCGAGAGGGCCGCAAAGAGCGTCCGAGGCTGCGAATCGGTCGGCTTCTGTTGATGATATTGAACGGCGATCTTGAGCGCAGCCTCGACGGCCGTCGCTCCACTGTCCGAATAGAAGACCTTCGTCAGCCCTCGCGGAACGATGTCTACAAGGCGTTTTGCCAGTTCGATGGAGGGGACCGAAGAGAGCCCCAGCAACGTCGAATGCGCGACGCGATCGAGTTGATCGCGAATCGCCGCGTCGATCTCCGGAACCCGGTGCCCATGCACGTTACACCAGAGCGACGAGGTGCCATCGAGATATCGCCGCCCCTCGGTATCGATCAACTCGAACCGATCCGCCGAGACAATGATCGGAGCGGCCTCATCTCGGTAGGCCTGCATCGGGGTGAACGGGTGCCACACATGGGCATTATCCCCCGCACGAAGATCGGCCGGCATGGAATGACCTGCTTGTGAGAATGGACAAGGCGATGACTCTGGAATCACCGTCTGAACCTCTGGCGAGGTCTCCTTCAATCTTAGGGAATTTCATGAGTCAGTGTGCATCCCTCAGCAACCCCACAGCAACTCATCCCGTCTGGCTCGTGCGCGTTGGCCGTCACGATGGCTCTACGGGTGGCTCCTCCGGGGGGAGTTTGCTCGCGGGCGGTTTGTTTGTCCCCAGGCGGCGGCTTTGGGCGACTTTCTTCAAGGCCCCGCTGTGACCCGTAGGAACCCAACTTGTTCCGGAGAGTTTCGCCTGGCGGACTTCTTCGACCGAGGGGGGAGCCTGGGGGCCGACCTTGTGGCGTTTCTCGCGCTTCGTGACCGGCTCGTACCCTTTTAACTCGTCATCCGCTTTCTTGCGACCGCGGACCCAATCGTAAACCGCAGACGGCATTTCGCTGGATGGCATCAAGCACCAGAGTAGGGTCACCACTGCCGCCAGCACCGCTGACACACCGAGCAACACCTCCATCGGAGTGTTGGGGCTGATCGCCATGCCGGTCAGCATGATGCCCCAGAAGCCGATGACGACCACGATCGTCGCCCCGACATACGGGGCTACGTTGCGACGACCTCCCCAGCCGGAACCAGGCATTGGACGGCACCTTGTCATGAGTGAATGTGGATCCCGTCGTTAGAACCCTTCAGTCCCGGACGGCCTTGGGCGTTCGAACGGTTTTGGTTTCGCGGGTCCGGCGCTCAGGTTGATGACACGTGTGACGAGTGCCTCTTCCTTTCGCCGTTGCCGCGTGAACTGAATCGACAGACCATGATCCTCGAAGAGCCAAAACTCCTGGAGATGTTGTCCGGTGGCGACTTTCGTCTTGCTGGTCGGCTCAACCCCGAGAGCGGCCCGGACTTGTTGAGCGGTCATCTTCTCGCGGACCTGGCCTTGTTGCACCGCCATCGCGAGGGGATCATCCGGGGCTTTCGGGACATCCCCCTGGGGAACCCACCGGCTGTTGTGCAAGGCTAGTCCGCTCGCTTGGAGCCATTCCGAAATCGCCGATGTCTGCGGCGAAATCTCATATGCCTTGATGTAGCAGCGGACCGCATCGTCTTTACGAGTGCCCAGGTTCTGGTAGTCATCGCCCAGTTCGATCCAGGCCGACATGCTTTTCATGTCGATCTGTTTCTCACGGGCGGCGAGCCAGCGTTGTTTGATCTCCACAGGATATTCGGGTGAGCCGCGCGTTTCGGATTTTGTGACCAGCTCGGTGACCTCTTTGCGCGTCATCGCCGCGACACGACCGAGATAGTAGTCGCGTTCCTGACTCCGGAGGGCATCGGTCGACTTGGCGAATTCGGGAACCTCAGTCTCCAAGCGAGCTGCAATGTCATAGCCATTCTTTCCATCGGGAGAGAGCTGGCGCAAGATTCGATTTCGCATCACTTCGACGAAGAAGGCCCGGTGAACCTTGAGTCGCAGGGCCTCGTCGGCGTCCTTGAACTCCAACAGAGGGCTCGCCAAATAGGTCTTCATCCACTCCTGATCTTCCGGGGCGAGTGCCTGGTCGGCTCCCGGAAGGGCTGCCAGCTTCGTCACGAGTTCGCTATCGCTATCGCGACCGATCTTGTCGGCCTTGAGAATGGCTTTGTATTCCAGCCACAGGGCCTCATGCTCGAGCTCTTGTTGCAGCGGCGGATCGATCCCGCGACTGGCGAGCTTGGCGATGAAGCCGCGGAGTAACGCCGGGGTGAGGGAGGAGGCCACGCGGTATTCGGCCTGGACCCCCTGTCGAAAGACCTCATGAGACTCCGTCCGCAGAGCATCATCCTTATAGTAGGTGGCCCGACTCTCGCCCCAGGCTGCGGCCTTGTAGAAATCCTCGGCTTTGCTCCCTCCGGCCTTCGTTCGCAGAGACCGCATCCGCTCGATGTCGCTCGGTTGGGCCTGGACATCGGAGACAACAAAGAGCAGCTTGTTCTCCCGTTTGTCGATGTGGCCCGTGACTTCGATCGTCCGTGAATCGCCCACCGGACGGGAAAAGTCTCGCCCCATGACGAACTCGAGCGGACAGTTCGCAAAGATGATCTGTGGTTTGGAGAAGATGGAATAGCGCCCCTCCAAACGCAGGGTGGTGCCTTCCAAGGTGGACCACTTCGACTTCTGTTTGACGAACTCTTCAATCGATTTGACGGACTCCGCCCATGCAGAGGCGGCTCCGCTGACCAAGAGGAGCCAGCCGACGAGCAGTATTCGGCAAACGGCTGGCCAAACTGGCTGCGAGAGTTGCGGATCGACGTTGGATGGAGTTCCTCGCATTATTGATTCTTCCCCAGTCCGAGCGACTTCTGTTGTTCTTGGAGCCGGGGAGCAGCGAGTAGCGACTCTTCCGGCA
>JAYSVZ010000318.1:0-1966 GCA_043718305.1 Planctomycetota bacterium
ACATTCAACCTCCTTCCAATTGACAGGGAACGACCATTTCCCGACAGTGGAGTGCCGGGTGGGATGGCCTACCGGGTGGAACCTGTTGTTGAGGACATCCCATGTCGGTCGCCACCGCCGCTGCCCCCGCTCCGTCGCTCGATCTCAAGATCGTCACGGACGCCACGTGTACCTTTTGCGGGTGTGTGTGCGACGATATTGATCTGAGTGTGCAGGGGAACAAGATCATTGAGGCCAAGCGGGCCTGCGTCCTCGGCAAGGCGTGGTTCCTCAACCACCATATCGAAAACGAACCCGACGCCCGCATCGACGGCCAGCCCGCCAGCTATGAGCAGGCGATCGAGCGAGCTGCCGAGATTCTCGCGAATGCGAACTACCCGGTGACGTACGGTCTCTCGGACACGACCTGCGAGGCCCAGCGCGTCGCCGTCGCGATCACCGACTGGATCGGCGGGACGGTCGATACGACCACCAGCGTCTGCCACGGGCCGAGCGGGATGGCCTTCCAAGGGGTCGGCGAGGTCACGTGTACCCTCGGCGAGATCCGCAATCGGGCTGACTACCTCCTGTTTTGGGGCGGCAACCCGGCGGAAAGCCATCCGCGACACTTCACCAAATACAGCCTGATGCCCAAGAGTGAGGAACTCCCCAACGGGCGGAAGGACCGCACCGCCGTCCTGATCGATGTGCGGAAGACGAAGAGTTCGAAGGCTGTCGATATCTTCTTGCAGATCAAGCCGCGTTCCGATTTCGAGTTGGCGTGGGCTTGGCGACTGATGGCCAAGGGGCTGGACCCTGACCCGAGTGTGGAGGCCAAGACCGGCATCTCGATCAAGACTCTTCGCGAAGTCATGGACGGGATGATTAAGGCCAAGTACGGGGCGATCCTGTTCGGGATGGGCGTCACGATGACGCGCGGCAAGCACTTCAATAGCGGGGCGGTCCTGGCCCTGGCCCGTGATATGAACAAGCACACCCGTTGGGTCGCCAAGCCGATGCGGGGACACGGGAACGTGACCGGGGCAGACAACGTCGTGACATGGTCGACCGGATATCCGTTCGGTGTGAACCTCGGACGCGGGTATCCCCGCTTCAACCCCGGCGAGTTCACGACCTCGGACCTTCTCGCGCGGGGCGAAGCCGACGCGGCGATGATCATCGCCAGTGACCCGATGTCGAACTTCAGCCAACCCGCTCGCGACCACCTCAAGAGCATCCCGGTCATCACCCTCGACCCCAAGATGAGCGAGACCGCCCGCATCGCGGCTGTGGCGTTCACGACAGCGACCTACGGCATCAACACAGCGGGCACGGTCTACCGAATGGACGATGTGCCGCTCCCGCTCCGTCCGGCGTTCGAGTCGCCGTATAAGAGTGACTACGAGATTCTCAAGATGCTCGAGAAGCGGGTGCGAGAGAAGCTGGCCGAGAAACGGGGCGTCGTGAAGGTGTGAAGGAACTTCGATGTCGAAACAACGGCGTTCTCGAATGCGGTTGGAATTGATTCTCTTCGGGACTGCCTGCGCATTGATGATCGGGCTGCTCGTGAACTGAAAACTGAAAACTGACTACTTATACTCTCTGCGGTTGCGGCGATGCCGCCCGGCATGAGATCACATTCTCCCAATGTTCCGCTTCGCCACTTGCGATCAATCGTTGCAATTGCCAACGTATCACCTCATCCATCATCCCACGACAAACTACCCATACGATCGATTCGCCTCCGCATGCCGTCCATCGTCCTCACCACTCTGAACGCCAAGTATCCGCACTGTGCGTTCGGGTTGCGGTATCTGCTGGCCAACATGGAGGAGTTGCGGGACGAGACGGAGCTGTTGGAGTTTACGATCAATCAGCAGACGCTCGATATCCTCGGGGTGATCCTGGCCCAGCGACCGCGGATTGTGGGACTGGGGGTTTATATCTGGAACGTCGAGGAGACGACGCGGCTGGTGGCCGATCTGAA
>JAYSVZ010000319.1:0-5598 GCA_043718305.1 Planctomycetota bacterium
GCCGAGTCGTCGATCCCCTCGCGGCCCCAGACCTTGTAAGTGATCGGTTCGCGGACCGGAGCCTCTTCGTTCTCCGGGGCAAGCAGCGACTTCGCGAAGGCCCCAAACAGAGCGTCCTCGGTGAAGTTGGCCGGAGCCGCCAGCACCTCTTCGATGAAGCGAGGGCCGTGCTTTCCCTTGATCGCTCCAGACATGGCTGCCTGCTGCACAGCCTGGATCGCTTCACCCACACACGGCTCGGGAACACCGAGCTTCATCAGTTGCTTCTTGTTCATGATGCGGCTGAGACACGGGGGGAGGGAGGCAGGTTCGGAGCATCATTATCGAGTCCGCCGCCGCGTGCCAGTCGGAAGCGATCGTTCACCGCAGAGGTCGCAGAGGGACGCAGAGAGCCCTGGGTCGCGACCAACGGGATCGCCCCCCGTGTGTTGATCGCGCGATAGGTTTTGGCATTGTCTGGTCCCACCGCTGATCCCACCCTACGAATCCTTAACCTTGGGTTTTAAGGATCAGTGCGCATCGGGAATTCTCGACAGCAAGCCCCGCAGCTTCTGCCCGCGCTCCGCATTCGTGGCAGCGACATAGGCGACCTTGCCTCGCAGATGAGCCAGGAAGTCGGGGTGCTCATCGCGATTCTGCGAGGCCAAACCGCTGCGGGCACAGTTGTGCAGGATCGCTCGCAACTGATCGTATTCGTCACGCGGGACATTGAGCCGATTGTTGAGTACCAACCCTGCCACGGCTTGGCGGCAGCCCTGTTTCATGGTGCGGGTCTTGTGGTGCCGGATGAAGAATCCCTCGTCAATGGCAATCGTGAGAACCATCTCGCGGAACTTCGGCCGGCTACGACCGAACTGGTCATCGCCAGAAAAGATCAGGTCATCCGCATACCGCGTGTAACGGACGCCGATCCGATCTGCGAGTCCCGCCAGTCGGCAATCGAGACGCCACGTGATCAAGTTCGACACGGCAGGCGATGTCGGAGCCCCCTGGGGAAGGTGCGGCTGGGCCAGTGAGTATTGCAGCAACTCGAATGCGGGCGCGCTGCATAACGGGCGGGCCTCGTCGAGGATCGGCTGAGGGACAGTCGCGGTCACGAGCCTCGCGATTATCGCGGCAATCGATTGCGGGTAACCATAATCTCGCAGCATCGCCATCACACGGCCTCGGCGGATTGATGGGAAGAAGTGTTGCAGGTCCATTCGTAAGACCACCGCTTGCCCGACATGCGGCTTTAAACAACTGACCACGGACCGACCGGGGACGAATCCATGAGCTGCGGCATGCGGCGGGATGGCGGCCAAGAGTTCGGCCAATCGCCGCTGAGCCTGCTTCAGTCGCAGCCGTGGAATTTCAAAGAGGCGGGGCCGTCCCGGTCGGTGGACCCAGCGGTAACGGTAATGCTCTTTCTCAACCGGTCGGTCGCGGCGCGATCGCGTGAGCCAATCGACTTCCGCACACGTGATTCCCAGCCACTGGGCCAACTCGAGCTTCGTCGTGATCGATGGCAGCTTCCACACACGGAACTTGTCGCGGACGGGTGCCATGCGCGAAGCCAGAGCCGCGAGGAGATTTAGTTTGGGCGCCGGTTCGAGCAGACTCAAAGCTTGGGAGAGGCGCTTGTTTCGCTTGAGCCGTTGAGCCAGCGCCTTCCGCTCGGGCGGCGCACGTTCCGGATAGTCCTTAAATAGGCGACGTAGCAGGGGCCTGACCCAACGAGTCTCCTGTAGCCTCCCTTCACACGCGGCCCGCAGGCGTTCCTCAGCTCCCAGCGGCGTCCACGAACCGGCGAGTAATACAGCCCGCAGAGTTCGGAGGAGATCATCCATCACGGCCACATGTCCAGAGTGTTTAAACGGGGTCGATCCGCTCCCACCAAACTCGTGATGCGTGAGCTGACTTCCGCCGGGGCGGAATTGGGCTCATGCCTGGCATTCGGACAGGGTGAAACTGCGCCTCGCGGTTACCGCGAAGGATAGCCGTCCACGAAACCAAGGTTCCACAGGACTATCAACTGGGAACGGATCGCCCCGATTGACCTTACCGGTGTGTGGGACGAGCGTCAATCCGTTCCTTGGATTCCCCAAGCCGCAGCACGACTCCCATCAATAAACAACGGGGCGGACAGGTCACCCCGTCCGCCCCGCTTTGTCGACATGTGTGGATCCACCGTCAACTCAATCGTCTTCTGTAGGATGGGCCCATTGGCCCGTCCGAGAATCGGTCACGTTCCTCCATGGTTATTTGGTCCGAGCCGGGGCTTTGGCCTTGGCGCGAATCTGCTTTTCGAGGGCGTCGGCCTTCGTCAGCATCTTCTGATCACCCGTCCGGAGAGCGGTGTCCCGCATCCGGTCGACCTGGGCCAACTGTCCGGCCTGGGTCTTGTCGACCTCGGTGTGCGAAGCCTGGGTCACTTCGGCCTTGGGCTTGCGGAACTTGGCCATCAGCTTACTGATGCCGTTCCGAGGCTTGGCATCGGTCACAGCCTCTTCGCTTCGCAGACCGCGAACGGAGCCGCGCTGTTCATCTTTGAGGAGTTGCGGTTCGGCATCAGCGGTCGGATCGGTGTTGCCACCGGTGGCCGACATCAGAGCTTCGTCACCACCACCACCGGCCGGGGCTGCCGACAGGCTGCGGAAGTGCGGCTGAATTTCGCCGTTGTTACGAACGAGGACTTCGTCTCCCGTCGTCATTTCTCCCGTCGTCACTTCGCCCGAGCCATCACCGAACGCCACACCGCTTTGCGATGCGAGATCGACGAGGTTCGGATCGACAGTTTCGCCTTCGACGAATTCGCCCGGAGCACCGAGTTGCGGCAGTTCACCACCACGCATGAAGTAGTAAACGGGAACCTCACCGGTTCCTTCGCCGCCTTCCACTCCACCGCCGAAGGTCTGGAACGCGACTGGCTCACCGTTCTCATCGAGCGGCAGGCCACTCTGGAAGATCCGGGGATCGATGGCTTCGCCTTCGACGACCTCACCTTCGAGCGTTGGGGCACCGAACAACCAGATCTGGTTGCCGTTCTCATCGACCGCCACGCCACAATCCAGTGGGTCGAACTCGACCATCTCATCGGTCGTGATCTTCTCGACCACTTCGCCGTCAACACCGATCTGCTCGGGAGGACCGAGCAGCACGCAGTCTGGTTCACCACGCTGGACCATTTCGGTCGTGAAGGTCTGGAGTTCCACCCCTTCCACAGCCACCAGATCGATCGCCACCTCTTCGAAGGTCACATCGATCTCCGGCTTCGGCAGGTCTTCGATCGCCACATCAACCGGATTCAACTCCCCAATGGGAGCCTCCACCACATCCACCGTCAACTCGACAGCGGGCACTTCGATTTCCACAGCTGGCTCGGCCCCGTCCATGGCGTAGATCGCCGGGACCATCAGACCGAGCACAGCGGCACTCAACACACACTTCTTCACAAGAACCTCCTTCCGCATCCTGCGGAAAAGGGACACTGAACATTGTTGGAGACACGGGACCGATGGCTGTTGACCGCTGCGTCGCGTTCACCCCGGGGGCTTTGGCAGACGAGGCCGGGACAGTTAGTCCAACCGAGATGTCGATCGGAAAGGGCCTCAAGAGGTTTCTGTGCCGACAGACAATCCGCAAGGCAACAGGTCACAAGTCATTGGCATCCGCACCGACGAGGAAGTTACCCGTGGCTCGTTGAAATGATGAAGAGCGGTTTGTGGTTTTCGTCCCAGCGCACGCAAGACCTGCCGAAAACCTTGGTTTTCAACACGCGAACAGCCCATCTCTGCCGGTCGGCGAGCGGGCGGTGGCGACAACTGATGGTTTGTAACGGCTGTGTCGATTGTATCGGCGAAAAGTGCGGGGGACTTGAGGTGATTCCGATTGGTTCCGCCAAGAGTGGTTTGAGTTCCGGCTTTAGCCTGTCCGGAGCAGCCTAAAGGCGCCTAAAGGCTGGACTCCAACCATCGCATTCAGCCTCGCGCGGGACATAGGCCAGCGGCGGGAATAAAAATATCCCGTAGGACGGCCTTTCCTGGCCGTCCTTGATCGATTGTTGCAGCCAGACGGCCTGGAAAGGCCGTCTTACGGGGAGACGATTTTCGCGTGCCTGACATAAGACTTGGTAAGGGCCATGTTCCCGCTGCCACGATTGTGATGCGTCCACAAAAAAACAACGCGGCAGGATCACTGCCGCGTTGTTGCATCACGAGTTCAATCACGTTCGGCTATTCCGCCTTGGGGGCTTCTTCAGCCGGTTTCTCGTCCGCTGGTTTCTCCTCTGCTTTTTCTTCTGCGGGCTTCTCACCCTCGGGCTTCTTCTCGTCTTCGACCTTCGGCTCTTCGGGCTTGTCGGCCAGCTTCTTCTTCAGTTCGTCGATCAGCTTCTGCTGCTCGTCTTCCTTCTTCTTCTGATTCGCCAGATCGTCGTTGACCTTGGTCAGGTCGGCCTGGGACTTCTTCAGCTCCTCGGTGGCCACAGTGGCTGTCGTGGCAGCCTCTTCGGCGGCGGCGACGGCCTTGGCCTGGGCGGTGTCGGCGAGCTTCTTCGCTTCGTCAGCGACCTTGGCAGCTTCCACGGCGTCCACTCGGCCCGCCTCGGCCTTCTTGGCGGCGGCGACGGCTTCTTCGGCAGCCTTCTGCTGCTGGGCGGCGTTTTCATCAGCCGCCCGCTTGGCAGCTTCGTATTCAGCCGCCTGCTTGTTGGCGGCGGCGGCATCGGCGAGGGCCTTATCCTGGCCGGACTTGGCATCGGCGAGGGCCTGCTCCAGATCGGCGATGCGGGACTCCGCAGCGGTCAACTTCTGCGAAGTCTCGCTCAGGGCCGCTTCGGCGACATTGGCCTGCTCAGCCCGTTCCAGAGCTTCGGAGTAGGACAGCATCCGACCGTAGTTGCTGCCACACGGGTTATACGGCTGGCAAGCCGGAACGTTCGGCACACAGGCCGCCCGCCGCCCACCCGCCTGGGCTTCGCCGCCCCACAGCGAGGCCGCAGCAATTGCGGCCAGGACCATTTGTTTCCACGACTTTTTCATTGTGAGCTCCGCGTCTGCATGCCTTGTGCGCCGACTCTCGTCGGATGTGGGGAGATTCTCCGACCGGGCAGGGTGCGAAGAAACGAGGGGATATTCCATTATCATGGTCTCTGATGGTCGCCCCAGCAACTCAGTTTGTCCAATCGGAAGAGTCTGCCGAAAGTCGACCGGCACCGTGCGTTTTTTCACATCTCTCTGCGTGATCGACAGAGGCTGTGTGGTTGCTGCGACTCATCGAATCACTAGGAACGGAATAGCGCCGAAGTCAGAATCGCTAGCATCGTCAGCCCCGCCACCAGTTTTCCCACGGTTCCCAAAAGCCGAGTCACGAGCGAGGTTTGAATCTTCAGGCGGCTCCACCCGGGTCGCTCGCTGTAGAACACTTCACCGACATAGGCCCCGCCCCACGCACCGCCGATGGCTCCGAGTATCGGGGAAAGCGACGCCCCAATGAGGGGAATCGGGAGCGGGAGAGCGGAAGCAATCAGCGCCCCGCTGATGCCGCCGACCAGGGCGATCGTCAAGCTGCGGCGATGGACACCGCCCGCCTGCCCCGAGGATCGGCCCAGGAAGTATT
>JAYSVZ010000320.1:0-5595 GCA_043718305.1 Planctomycetota bacterium
CCCCCCGCCGCGTCCAGGGTCTGCGAAAGATTCATGCCGTCGTAAATCAACTTCTGCGAAACATCGACCGTCGAGTTGCCATCGGAGTCCGCCCGCTTCTCGATCCGTCGGTTCTGCGTGTCGTATTCATAACTGACCGAAGACTGCAACGCCCCGCACAACGAGACCTTAAAATCGACCCGCACCAGCCGATTCCGAGTGTCCCATGTATACTCAACCACTGCTCCCGTCGGCGATCCGCTGACGAGCAGAGTCCGGCGGATGCTCAGGCATAGCCTGACCTACATATACTCATTCTGGTGCGATAGATGTACGAATCGTCTGGGAAATAAAACTCCGGTATGCGATACTTTCCGAGATAATCACCTTTCGCCGACTGTGTTACCAGCCTCTTCCAGAATATGAACCAGTTTGCTATCTCCAATTTGACGAGCAAACGTAACAGGGGACATACCATAAATGTTCTGACGCGTGATAGAATTAGCACTACAGAATTGCAGAAGCATCTTCAGCATATCATACCTCTCTTTTGATTGAAAAGTGGCAGTCAACTTCTCTCTCGCTTCAAAAGTGGCGGTCCAGATGACAGAGTTCCCGTGGCGATCCAAGATATCTGGACTTGCACCCATTTCTAACAAGCACTTCGCCGCGGGTATATTTACGTATACCACACAATAGTGCAGAGGCGTAGCCCCATCAAGATCCTGAATGTTCGGGTCACAGCCTCTCTTCAGAAGTTCAATCACAGCATGGACATTTCCTCTCGAAACTGCCACATGCAATAGCGAGTATCCACCAGTATCCTTGCAGTTAATGATACTGCTGTCTAATTTCTGAATTGACGAAACGGCATTTTCTGGGTGATATCGTAGTTGATCAAACACTTCCATGAAAACTTCCCTCATTCGAACTGATGCCCGCGATTCTCAGGCACCCCCTCTGGACGGTAGTTACTCGAATTCTGGACCTGCCTTTTGAGTTCTCCAATAGATATATTACCAGACGAATACTCCCTGTGCAAGTGCTCATACTTGTTTTCCGGCAGGTGCCCCATGTCCCATTGCCCTTTGCGTGAACCTCCGTTCCAAAAGAGTTCGCGACCAGTATTTGGATCGTATACTCTTCCATCCGCACCCTTTCCCGCATCCCAAACATCCTTCACTTGTCCAGGACCGTAAGGTGGTCGACCGTTCTGATACGGGAAGAATTCGTCTGGTGGCGTTGATGGTAACGAATTGTCCCAGCCGGGGCCTCTGGGTGAGTTGGCGTTGAACACAAACCCATTGGGTTGTCTGATTGGCATCACAGGACGACCGACAGTCGCCTTGCCATCCAACACGGTCATTGCGAACCCTCGGATCGCCGAGTCAATGTCCTGAATCTGTTGCCGTTCACGCTCTTCCGCCGGGTGCCACTGACAAGGGGACCCACGAAGTCGAGTGAGACGTGAAAAATGGGTGCCACTGGCGGTCGCTCTGGGCCGCCAGTGCTGCGAGCGTGACGCGACCACAGACTCTCCCTCACGTCGTCGCACGACTGAACACTGGTGAGTCAAAGCCCTCGCCAGTGACACCCGGGGCCAGCAAGGTAGGTCAGTGGCTGTAGGTCAGGCTTCGCCTGATCGCTCTCGTGAGTGAGCGTTGTCCGCAAGGTGCCACTGACGATCGCTTTGGACCGCCAGTGTCCCGAGCGTCAGCCGATTCTCACTGCGTTGTCGGTCACCCGCCACTGGCGAGTCAAAGCCCTCGCCAGTGGCACCATTCGACAGCGGTCGCGATGTGAGGCCGTGATCCCCGTGATAGACGGGCACTATCTCCACACGGCCCTCGCAAAGATCGCCACATGCACCCGGGCTGCGCCGGCGGCCTTGAGAACTCGCGAGCATTCGTGGGCTGTGGCCCCGGTCGTCATCACGTCATCGACGACAAGAATCGTCGCTCCATCGAAGCGGGCACCGCCCGCGATGCGAAACGCTCCCTTCACGTTCTCGCGGCGACGGGTTCTGGAGAGGAGGGCCTGCTTGGGGGTCGTCTTGCACTTGGTCAGGAGATCGAACCGCACCGGGCGATGCAGCCGAGCGGCCAGCGACTCGGCAATGCTCAAGGGACACAGATGCAGCCGCGTCATCCGCTCCCACCAGCGATGCGGAACCGGGAGGACCAGATCGGGGTTCCACGCCGCGATCTGGGTCTGGTGTCGTTGCCAGAGGCAATCGACCAGTCCCCGTACCAGCGGCTGGCCCGCCGCGAGTTTGGAACGGAGGCACGCCATGCGAAGTTCTTGGTCGTAGACCCCCAGCGACACAGCGCTCTCAAAGGCCAGCCGTTCTCCTCGGCAATGAACGCAGTCCTCTGACGCATCGACATAGGGGCCGACCGGGGCCGAGCAACGGGCGCATTGCGGTTGGCGAATGGTCAGCTTCTGAACGCAGTGGGGGCAAAGCAGCGACTTGTTCAGCGGATCATGATCGCCGGAATCGCACAGCGGACAGGCAGGGGGAAAGCAGAAGTCGACCACCCGCGACCCGAACGTTCGTAAGGTGTGGAGTGCCGCATGATTGACTCGCATCGTGCCCTCGCCGGATTGATCAATACGTTCCGCCCGCTCCGGTTCCGGTCATTGTCGAGGGGCCGCCCTGCATGATTTCGCGCAGTGAATCCGCCGCCCGCAGAACGCCCTCTCGATCAACATCCAGGTGCAGGCACGCTCGCAGCCGTTGCGGGGCGATCGAGTAGATCTTGATCCCCCGGGCAAAGAGAGCCTTCGATACGTCAGAGCCGTTACCGGCCTGTGGGTTGATTTCAAAGAAGACGAGGTTCGTTTCGACCTCGTCCGGGTTGATCCGAATTCCGGGGATCTCGGCAATCCGGCTCGCAAAAAGCTTCGCGTTGGCGTGGTCTTCGGCCAGCCGTTCAACGTGATGATCGAGGGCGTAAAGGCATGCCGCAGCTGCGAAGCCCGCTTGCCGCAAGGCACCGCCAAAGACCTTGCGGGCGCGGCGGGCGCGGGCGATAGTCTCCTTGGAACCAACCAGAATTGAGCCCATCGGGCAGCCGAGTCCCTTTGAGAAACAGATCGAGACCGAGTCGGCCTGAGCGGCGACTTCGCGGGCGGCATAGCCTCGCGCGATGCAGGCGTTGAAGAGTCGGGCCCCATCGATATGCACAAGCAATTCGCGATCATTGGCCCAAGTGCGAATCGCCTGTAACTGGTCGAGGGGATAAGTTGCTCCGCCGCCGATGTTTGTTGAATTCTCCAAGCAGACCAGCCGCGTTGTCGAGAAGTGCTGATTCGGCGGTCGGAGCGCCCCTTCCAAAAGCTCTGCCGTCAGCAGCCCGCGCACCCCGCGAATCTTGCGACAACTGACCCCACTCAGGACCGCCGGACCGCCGCCTTCGTAGTTGGCGATATGCCCAGTCTCTTCGATCAGTAGTTCATCCCCGCTCCGGCAGTGGGACCAGACCGCCATCTGATTGGACTGTGACCCGGAGCAGGCAAATACCGCCGCTTCTTTCCCCAGCAGGTCGGCCATTCGGGCTTCGAGGGCGTTGACCGTCGGGTCTTCTCCGACCATGTCATCGCCGCAGATCGCCTCGGCCATCGCCCGTCGCATCCCGGGGCTGGGCTGGGTGAAGGTGTCACTGCGGAGTTCAACGATTGCAGGGGGCAAAGTCCTAATCCTCTTCGGGCATCGCACCGAGTCTGCGGGCCGACTTGCGAAGGTCGTCGCACATTTCACGCACCGTCTGCCAGCGATCACGCGGGTCTTGCTTGAGACCCTGCATGATGGCTGAGCAGACCTGTTCGTCGAGCTTGGGGGCCATCTTCTTCAACTCGCGCGGCGGAGCGTTGATGTGCTGTAGCACACTTTCCAGCGTGTCGCCGGAGTCCCAGGGGAGTTGCCGTGTGAACATCTCGAAGCACGTCACCCCGAATGAAAAAATGTCGATCCGCTCATCGGTCGCTTGGCGTTTGATTAACTCTGGAGCCATATAGTTGGCGGTCCCGGTGCGGTTGCCGGGCTTCTTGTAAGGGGCCGTGTTCGGAACCACGAGGCCGAAGTCGATCAACTTAATGACATCATCTTTACTGACGATCACATTCCGGGGGCACAGATCGCGGTGGATGTAGCCCGCCCGATGGACCGCTTCCAGGGCATCCCCCAACTGAATGCAATACCACAGGCAGTTCTTCCTCATCCGCTCACTTTGAGTCTCAACCAGGTAGCTCAAGCTGACCCCGTCGACGAACTCCATGACCAGGAACTCTTCGTCGTCGGTCGTGATTCCAAACTCGGTTGTTTTGACAATATTCGGATGCCGGAGTGAGAGGGAGACCTCCCCCTCATGGGGGCGCTTCAGGCCCAGACTTTTGAACCGGTTATCAAGCCTTGCGAGCCGGGGCTTGTCGAGAACCTTTAACGCGACGGGCTTACTGCCGATCGTGTCGGTGGCCCGCCAGACCTTGGACATGCTGCCTTGTCCGACTCGTCCATGAAGCTCAAATCGCCGCTTGATGTCGACCTTGTCGATCTTGGGCTTTCGAGCGAACAGGCGTTTGAGAAAGTCCATGGGAAGATCGTTGTGAGAAGGGGGGTGAGTGTTGAGAGTTGAGGGTTGAGCCTCACTCAGGGCCTTAGAGGATTCTAGCGATTCCGCGCTCCGCGAGGCGCTCTCGAATCCATTGGCGGTCACTGTCTTCGAATCCCGGTAACGGATGGCGAGCATAGTCAATGTCGCCATAGCCGCCATTTTCCCAGGCTTGATCAATCAGGGCCTGCACATCCAGAACGGCGTCACGATCCCCGGGCCTCAGCGGGATCCGAATCCGAGGCAATCGAGCCCGAATCCCAGCTGGGTAGCACTCAAATCCCCAGACTCGTGAAGTCCGCACGACGATGATTCGATATGGATCGGCGTGGGAAGCGGGGACATCACGTTCCCTTGGAAAGACAGTCCAGCCACCGGCCAGAACCAGATCGATCTCGACAATGTTCACGCCTCCCGCCACGAGATCGCGCTGCTTCTTGCGGAAATGGTCACGGGCCTGGCCGTACTTGTTCCCTGGACTGAGGAACTCGATGGCGGTAATCAGCACATCACCGCGTCGGTCGTGAATCAGAACTCGCCGTAGCGTGTCCGGCTCTTTCGGGTAGGCCACGACTAACGGCTCGTCCGAAACGATCATCTCCATCACCGCCGCTGAGGTTTGGGCACCGGTTGGCGACCAGTGCTCAGAGATCAGCACATCGGGCTTCTGGCGGGAATCTTCGGAGTCAGCCCCCTCCTCTTCAATCTCCAGCCCCACGTACTCTTCCACACGAACTCGTAAATCGGGTGGCAACTGTGGCCGAATCTGGTCGCGCGCATATGTCGACAGACTGGTGTGAACATCACCCCAGTGATCTTCAAGAAACGGGTCCATTCCGGGAAGTGGTGAAGGCATGATCGACCCCAAAGGGGGAATTCGAATTTCGAAGCACGAAACTCGAACAGGGATGAGGAACGTGATGGAACCAACCGCTTTGTCTCTGTTTCGAGTTTCGGATTTCGTGCTTCGAATTTACGCACTCCGCACTTGTCACTTGCCCCTTGT
>JAYSVZ010000033.1:0-8463 GCA_043718305.1 Planctomycetota bacterium
GAGCGGATCGGCTTGTGGGACAACGATGTCGTCGAGGCGTTCATCGCTCCCGACCCCGAGCATGTGAATCGATACTCCGAATACGAATGGGCACCGACCGGCGAGCAGCTTGACCTCGATATCGACCTACCGACGAAGAAGGACTTCGGCTGGTCGAGCGGGATGGAATCGGCAGTGACGATCGACGAGGCCGCCCAAGTGTGGCGAACCGAGGTCCGCATCCCGTGGTCCGCTTTCGGCGATCGAAAGCCGACACCGGGCACGCGCTGGCGAGCGAACTTCTTCCGCCATGATCGCGAGCACCACGCCGGGCTGGCGTTCTCCCCGACCTTGCGGGGGTCGTTTCATACGCCGGAGCGATTCGGGTGGTTGGTGTTTGAGGAGTAGTGCTGCGACCAGGGCACCCGTAGGAATTGCCCACCTTATGGCGCGGATGGCCCTCCCACTCTGTACCCCGAAGGGGTTGTACAGCATAGCCCAGGGTCGCAACGATAGTCGCGCACCCTGGGAAACAGGCCGCCGTTGGCCCCTACCCTGAAAGGGTTGCACACCGCGCGACGCTTGTAGAACCCCTACAGGGTTCGTCGGAATTTGACGTGTTGACCCAGGGTGCGCTCCGGTGCGCTCCCGTTGGTCGCGACCCTGGGCTGTGCTGTTTCACCCCTTCAGGGTGCCGGAAGGAACCGGCGACGCGGGTGGTTTCTGGCCTCTTGGGATGGCAATTGCTAGTGGTGGGATCTAGTGGCTACGAACCGTTGGTCTGGTCCTGACTTTTTTGAGCGGCGATGGCCTTGCGGCTCCCCTTCTCGACCAGTTTCTGGAGAGATCGGCTGACCTCTTCGATCGTCGGGATTACCTTGGCGCGGGGGACGATGACCAAGTCCAGGCCCGTCGAGAGTTCGTGTTGGGCCAATCGGAAGGCCTCGCGAAGGAGGCGTTTCCACCGATGCCGAACGACGGAGTTCCCCAGGCGTTTTCCGACACTCGTACCGAGTCGGGTCGGTCCCTCCGAACGCAACGCCACGAAGACCAGCAAGACGGCGTCGCCTGCCGAGTGCTTCTCACCGAAGACCGCCTCGTACTCCGAGGGCTGCCGGACGCGCTGGTCGGGGCGAAATCGAAATCGGGGAGGCATCGGGAATGTGACCGTGGAGAGAGTCTTTACACCATGCTAGCGCCCCTCTCCCCCTGAGAGAGGGGCTGGGGGTGAGGGCCGAGTGGCTAGACGGCTTCTCTGGGATTCTGTGCGGGCCGGAATGACACTTTTATGAGCGGCTAGGCGCTAGCCGCCGGTTCTTCTCATCGTCCTCCAGAACCCGCGGCTAGCGCCTTGCGGCTCACCCCAATGCGTCATTCCAGTCCGTGCCGAGAATGACAGGCTGGAAGCCTATCCCACGGAACATTACGCCGCAGCCGTTTCAGAATCCAGGTGGGGCGGTGGATACCCATACCGGTCGAAGGCGAACTGCAACCGCTGATAGAGCCGCTGCATGACCTCGGGGTCGTCGGTGAACTTGTTCTTCTTGTATCGGCGGAGCGATTCGACCTGGGGTTCGAGAACCGTCTTTAAACCGTCAAAGCCGTTCAGGTGCAGCCCGGCATAGAGTTTCTGCATCTCACCGAGCGGGTCCGCCTCCAGGCTCTCGAAGCACACCTCGTGGAGGTTCTCGGGGGGCACCAGGAGCCGGTCCCGTTCGTAGGTCTGGAAACATTTCTCATAGATCTGCAACACCTCTTCGGTCATGTCCTCGGTCTGACATTTTCCGAGGGCGTTCTCTTCGAAGATGGTCTTGCGAAAGTGAACACTCGATTTCAGCACCGCGTAAGGATTGCGGTAGATGTAGACAAACTTCGCGTTCGGGAACATCTCCAATAACAACTTCGTCCGAAAGGTGTGTGACGGCGATTTCATCACGACGGGCTTGCCAGTCTTCAGGGTCACCTTTTTCATCAGCGTCGTCAGAGCGTGCTTCCACTCCGCGAGCTCTGGCGGGGTCAGCCCCTGTTCCACGTCAAAGAACCGGTCGATCTTACGCGGCTGGTGCTGGAAGATCGGCAGCAAGTAAGGCGAGTACCCCGTCATCACACAGAGGGCGAATTCGTCTTCCTGAGGAAGATCGAAACGCACCTCCATGTTGTCCATCGGACGAGTCTTCGGCAGGATCGGCGAGGCAATCTTCGACCCGAACCACTCCGTTGTCAGGAAGTGCCACGGAAACATCGCTTGATACAGGTTGACATAACTGAACTGCGGGTCCGAGGTCAACAAATTGTGCAAGAATGTCGACCCGCTTCGCCAATGGCCGAGCACGAAAATCGGAGGTTGATCGATGGTTGTTGCGGCGATCTGCTTTCGAAACCGAAGGCTTTCGATTCCGGACATGACCGAATTGTAAACCGCCATCCCCGGAATCATGGCCAATCGCGACCAGCGACAGGGATGAACCTCGGCCCCCGACCGCCAGATCCGGCTCATACTCGACAACGTCAACCCCAACCAAAGCGTCAGCAGGCCTTGGCTCGACTGTTTGGCCGTCGATTCGGCCTTCGGTGTTGGAGTTTGAACAGACATGGAGTGACGGACCGGTATCGGGGCGACCTCTGAGGGAATCCTCCGTGCCTCAGCATCGACCTCCCCGATGGGCAGCTTGACGTTTCCTCTCGGTCCAGAAGCCGGAGGAGTCTGATTGACGCACGGCCTACTAGGCTGTGCCAAATGGTCGCTTACTCCCAGACTCCCCGACTTTGACGGTTAAGTCAAGTGTAATGCAGTCGGTGAGGGTTTTTCAAAAGACGAGCGAGATCGCTCGGAATATGGTTCATCGACCCGCGTTTAGCCGCGCCTCGGTCGAGAGCGTGCGATACATTACCGCTCGGACCGCGCTGATCGCGGATCCCGACCAACTCCCGTCCGTTCAAGGCTAGCCCCGTGTCGCGCGACCAGTACGAAAGCCCTCTCAATACCCGTTACGCTTCTCGCGAGATGTCCGCGATCTGGTCGGAGCAGCGGAAGCACTCGACGTGGCGGCGGTTGTGGGTGGTGCTGGCCGAGACCGAGCGGGAACTGGGCCTGGACATCACGCAGGCCCAGGTCGATGAACTCCGCGCCCAGGTCGACAACATCGACTTCGCTCGGGCGGCCCACCACGAGAAGGTCCGCCGCCATGACGTGATGGCTCATGTCGAAACCTACAAGGAACTCTGCCCGACCGCCGGCGGGATCATCCACCTCGGGGCGACGAGTTGTTATGTGACCGACAACACCGAGCTGATCCAGATGCGGGACGGCCTGCAACTGATTCGCCAGCGGCTCGTGCAAGTCATCGACGATCTGGCGAAGTTCGCCGTCAAGTACCGCGACCTGCCCTGCCTGGGGTTCACGCACCTGCAACCGGCCCAGCCGACCACCGTCGGCAAGCGGGCGACGTTGTGGTGTCAAGACCTCGTCCTCGACTTGGAGGAACTCGAACATCGCCTTGCCTCGCTCAAGTTCCGGGGAGCCAAGGGGACCACCGGGACACAGGCGACCTTCCTGCAACTCTTCCACGGTGACCATGCCAAGTGCGAGACGCTCGATCAGCGTGTGGCTGAGAAGATGGGATTCCCTGGTTCCTACGCCGTGACCGGCCAGACCTACTCCCGCAAGGTCGACGCGATGGTCCTCTCGACCCTCAGCGGGATCGGCCAGACCGGCCACAAGATGGGGAGCGACCTCCGCATTCTGCAAAGCCGCAAAGAGATCGAAGAGCCGTTTGAGAAGGACCAGATCGGCTCCTCCGCCATGGCCTACAAGCGAAACCCGATGCGGGCCGAGCGGATGTGCGCCCTCGGTCGCTTCGCCATGTCGCTGACCTCCAACGCCGAGCAGACCGCAGCGGTGCAGTGGATGGAGCGGACGCTGGACGACAGTGCGAACCGGCGTCTGTCGCTGCCGCAGTCGTTCCTGGCCATCGATGCATTGCTCATTATCTATCGGAACATCGTCGAAGGACTGGTCGTGTACCCGCGCGTGATCGAGAAGAACCTGGCTGAGGAACTCCCGTTCATGGCGACCGAGGAGATCCTCATGGCGGCTGTGCAGGCTGGCGGTGACCGTCAAATCCTGCACGAAGTGATCCGCGTCCACAGCCAAGCCGCCGGTCGGCAAGTCAAGGAGTTCGGGCGATCCAACGACCTGATCGAACGCCTCCAAAACGACCCCGCCTTCGAGAACGCCGACCTCTCGAACGCCCTCGAAGCCCGCCGCTTCGTCGGCCGCGCCCCGGAACAAGTCGACAGCTTCGTCAGCCAGATCGTCGACCCGATTCGCAAGAAGTACGCCGGTGACCTCGGCGGGGCGGCGACCGAACTGCGGGTGTAGGATACGGTGTTCGGCGCGGGCAGTTGACGAGCAAGTCGTCACATCCTTGACACAGTAGGGACAACAAGTGGCACTGAGAACCGTAGGCGATGTCGCTCCGCGACTCGCATTTCGCGACAGTATCATCTCACGATTCTTGCGTACACTTGATCGGCGACGTCCCATTGCCATTCGGAATGTCAGTCGCGGAGCGACTGGCCTACGGACTTCGCTCACACCGCACTGGCAATCGTCCCCCCCCTCGGTATGATGCATGAAGCTTTCGTGAACTTCTGGGAACCGGTCCGCGCGGACGGGGGTTTCCTGGCGAAGGTTGGGGGCGGTTCGTCCCTTTCCGTGACTCTTCTCGACCGAAGCGGACCCCGCGAATGGCTGAGCTGTTCCACGAATGCGGCATCGCTGCGATCTACCATCTGGCCAAAGACAAGGTCAGCTCACTCGCGCCCAAACCGCGGGAAGAGGGGGGCGCGACGGGTCTGGGGGTGATCAACACGACCTCGCGTCTGATGCCGCGGCTGTTGCTCGATATCCAGAATCGCGGTCAATTGGCCGCCGGGATGTCGGTTTACATCCCGGGAGCGACCAATCTGGTCGAGACGTATAAGGATGTGGGGATCGTCAACGAGGTGTTTCACCTGACGAATGAGGCCAAGGCCGAACGGCTGATGAAATCGCTGGAAGGCCCCGCCGCCATCGGCCATGTCCGCTATGCCACATGCGGAAAAGATGACCGCAACTACGCCCAGCCGTTCGAACGGCATCATCTGGAAAAGCGGAAGTGCTTCGCCTTCGGCTTCAACGGACAACTGGCCAACTACCAGGCGCTGAAGAAAGAGATTTTGGCCCAGGGTGATTTCCACCTGAGCCGCGATACCGATACTGAAATCCTGCTGCACCTCCTCGGCCAGGAGATCGCGAAACAGCCGAAGAGTGATCTGCTCGACCTGCTGAAACGGCTTCAGCCGCGACTCGATGGGGCCTATAACATTGTCTTCTTGAACGCGCTGGGAGAGATGTTTGTCTCACGCGATCCGCTGGGGATGCGGCCGCTCTGCTGGGCCGAAGAGGACGGGATGTTCGCCGCAGCCAGCGAGAGTGTGGCGCTGGCCAACCTCGGTTTTTCGCGGGAACGGATCGTAAGCCTGCCGCCCGGTCATGCGATCATCATCCAGGGCGGCAAGCTCCGTGTCGAGAAGTACGCCGAATCGCCGAAGACGGCGCACTGCTTCTTCGAGTGGATCTACTTCGCCAACGTCTCCAGCACGCTCGATGACCGGAGCGTCTACCTGACGCGAAAGACGCTGGGAGAAAAACTGGCGGAACAGGAGCTAGAACTGGGCACCGTTCAGATCGATGAGAATACGATCGTCGTCCCGGTCCCCGATACGGCCAAGGCCGCTGCCGATGCAATGGCTTATCGGCTGAAAATCCCCAGCGTCGAAGGGTTGATCCGAAACCGCTACGTGGGGCGGACCTTCATCGAAGGGACCAACCGCAGCGGCAAGGCCCAGATGAAATACACCCCGCTCCGTGAAGTCCTCGAAGGAAAGAAAGTTTTCCTTGTCGAGGACACCATCGTTCGCGGCACGACAATGAAGACGCTGATCTCACAACTCTTCGAACGGGGCAAGGCTGCCGAGGTCCATGTGCGGGTCGCCTGCCCGCCGATCATCGCGCCGTGCTTCTACGGGATCGATATGACCAAGATCAAAGAACTGCACGCCCCGCAGTTCCTGGATGGCGGACCGATCACGCCCGAAATCGAAGCCGCCATGGCCAAGGACATGGGAGCCACTACGCTCCGCTATCTGCCACTGTCCGCGATTGCCGAGGCGGTCGATATGAAGCCCTCGAAGCTGTGCCAGGCGTGCTTGACCGGGGAATACCCCACCAGCGCGGGAGTAGAGTGCTACCAGTTGTCGCTGAATGACGACTCGGATCAACGGGTGGTCGACCGAGACGACACGGTGCTGATGCCTTTGGCTCGTTCTGAGTGAGAGCGGTCGGAAAGATGTTCCCCGTAAGACGGCCTTTCCAGGCCGTCTCGCTGCGAGCGTCGCCGAGGACGGCCTGGAAAGGTCATCCTACCCGGAGAGTGTCGGAGTCTTCAGTTCACGTCATGAGCGATCAGCCAGCACAATCCGGAACCCTCCCTGGGCGAGACATCTCCCGAAATGATACTGACTGATTGCTGATGGCTTTGACCGATGGCCGATTCGAAAACGGCTCTCTCTAAATCAGCTCGGCATTCACCAGCCGCCGTTTCGTCAAGTCGGCGGTCACGTTGCCGTAAGAGACCCGAATCAAATTGGGACGACCGGTGAAGGCTTGGGCTTTCTCCATGGTCACCGTGTTCAAGTAGATGTCGCCAGCTCCCAGCGTGAAGGCAACATCGCCCCGGAACCGCATCTCCGAGCCGGGCGTGGAAGAGATCGCGATGATCGCTTTGCCCGCAGAGGTCACCCGAGTGTTGCCGTCGACGACCGAGTTCATCAAGTTGATGTGATCTCCATCGAACATTCCACCCAGTTGGCCATTTCCCAGATCGATCGTCAGGGCTCCCCCAATATTGACCTGACTCATCAGGACCATGTCGTTCTGATCACCTGTCGCAATCGAAACGTTCTTTTTGAAGTGAACGGTTCCTTGCGAAGGGTCGAATTTCTGGAGATGGACGACATCATCGCCAGCCCTCGTGTCAAATGTCACTTTGTCGTGGAAGACAGGCGATCCGATGGAGAAGCTGATCGTGTCGTTCGAAGCACCACCAACCACTGTCACTTTGTCTTTGAAGACAGCCGATCCGCCGAAGCTGACCGTACTCCCATCAGATCCTGTATCCACATCGACCTTGCCCTGAACTTGAAGGTTCCCGTCGAATCTGACGAAGTCTCCCCCGCCGCCGGTATTGACTCGGACTCCTCCCTTGAGGATGGTCGATGTGGGCGGTTGGAATGAGTTTCCGACAGTGGTGCTCGTAAAGGCATCCGAACTCCCCCCCAGACTCTCGAAGCTCACCAAGCCCGTCACAGTGAATTTGGCACCTGGGAAGCTGGTCAGCCCGACCTGCGTCGACTGCGTCATCGCAGACTTGACCGTGACGCTTCCAATCTCCATCGTCCCGCCATCGAAGACCGTTCCCATGAGGTCAGCGTAGCTAACGGCTGAGAACTGCAGGTCAGCCCGACCGCGATTGAAGTTTGCCTGAATGTTCCCCAACTTGGTGTTGGAGAAGGCTCGGTCGATCTTGTAACTGTTCGATTCGTCGTCGGTCACTCCATCATGAATCGTCACGTTGCGAGCTTCGAGATCGAACAACCATGCGGAGTCGTTTCCGCCTCCCAGATTGAATGTCAGGTTGCCTAGATTCCCGACCACCAAATCACCGGTTTCCTCACCCCCATTCAGCCGGAACGTCGTTCCAAAGAAGCTGTAGACATGGATTGTTCCGTCCATACTCCCGAACAGTGACTGTTTTCCCACCAGAAACGAGTCGTCGCCAGCGGTCCCTTCGAAGTTGAGATTCACTGTCCCATTGGGACCGGGACTCGATGTGATCAGCACCGCAGCAGGCAAGACACGCGATTCCAGAGAGGTCAGGCCAGAGCGACGCAGCCGACGAGCTGATTTCCGAAGCATAATTCACACCCTCACACAGAGAAACGGAAGAGACAACGATGACGCCTCATAAGGCACAATCCATGCCGAAACACTTGTGTGATTTTGCATCAAAAAAAGTCAGGTGATTTCAATTGATAAGGAAGCCCTGCTCAATTTTACTCCGATGAAGCGACTTTTTACGCCCCACGCCATGCTGCAAAACGCTACAAAACGCTCGAACTGATCGAAGGCTCTGGTTGCTGAAACTCTAATTCAAGATGTCGATCGTCCATCACTCACGACTCAAACCCGCGCCAAAGCGAACTCCAGCGCGAGATGCAGCCCTGTCCCGTTGGTGGCCAGCAGATCCGGGGTCTCCAGTTGAAAGAGACCGCCGCTGGTGGTCGTGACCTTCCCCCCGGCCTCGGTCACGATCAGCACTCCAGCCGCCATGTCCCAGGGGGCCAGGCTCGTCGACCAAAACCCATCGACCCGACCACACG
>JAYSVZ010000321.1:0-5592 GCA_043718305.1 Planctomycetota bacterium
CCGCCAGTCACCATGACGCGTTGGCCGGTGACGTAGTGCCGGATCGACTCCATATCGAGGCGGTTCGGATCGCGCCGTAGCAGGTCCGACACCGTGACCTCGCGCGAGGCGAGCTTGAATCGACCGCCGACCATCTCTTCCACGGTCGGGATGATATGCACCTTGAGGTCGGCCTCCGCGCAGTCGCGAAGAATCGACCGGACCACTCGCCCCGGAACACTACTGGGGATCAACAGGTCGCATGCGCGAGACTCTTCGCGAATGGCCGCCCACCCCCGCTGCGGATGATGGACGGGCACCCCCGCGATCAACGAGGTGTGCCGCCCCGCCGCCTCCGAGACGAAGCCCACGACTCGAAACGGGAGTCGCTCGGAGTGCATCGCGCTGAGCATCTGCAGGATGCCAATCGACTGCGAGTCGACGCCGTAGATCAACGTCCGGCTACGGCCTTTCCCCTTCAAGAGGGTCGGAGCCAGCACTTCCATCCACGCCCGGTAAGCGAACCGAATCACGGATAAGCTCAGTAAACAGAGTGCCGCATCGACCAACAGAATCGCTCGTGGAATCACAAAGGCCGCTGGCAACAGCATGTTCACCAGCACCAGCACCGCCCCCGCACCCGCGGTCCCACCGGCGACAAAGACGAGATCTAGCACCGATACAAATCGAAAGGTCCGTCGCCACTCCGAGGTCATCCAGCAAGCTGCAAATTTGACGAGTAGCACCAGTGGAAGGGTGATCCAGAAGACCTCGCGAAATCGGGCGGGGACATCGAAGTCAAACCGTAAGCCTGTGGCAGCGGCATAGCAAACGGCGAACGTGAGCAGATAGACCGGGAGGATCGCCGCCATGCGGTGCTTGAGCGAGCGTGAGCCTCCAGGGACCGGCAAGAGCAACGAGACTTGTCCCAGTCTGGTGCCAGTCTGGATCCCCGATGTCCGTGGCGCGACAACGGCGGATCGCCGGTCCGCTTCGAAGTCATCAGGGTTCGGTCGACCGGCAATCACAACGGCACTCCATGACTTTTCTGGGGGGCTGACTTAAGAAGCAACTACGCAGCCTCTTTGGCCCAATTCACGGTGGCCACATCGAGTGTCTCGCGCACGCGGCGGCCCATCTCTCGCATCTGCTCTCGCTCCAGCGTCGGATGGACGAGGAACATCAGACTGCGTTCCCCCAGATCGCGCGACACCAAGCACGGACGTTCTGGGGCCAAACCCAAGCGTTGAAACGCCTTCTCCAGATAGATCTCCGAACAGCTCCCGACGCCGCACGGAACCCCCTTCGCTTGCACGTCGCGCACGATCCGGTCGCGACTCCACCCAGCGGCCAGCCGCTTCGGTTGGATGAAGGCGTAATGCTTGTAGTAGCTATGGAACTGGGAAGCACTGGGGCGAGGGATCGTCAGGAGCGGGGACTGGCCGATCGCTTCGGTCAGGATATCCGCATTCCGCCGCCGCACCGCGACCCACCACGGCAAGCGGGTCAGTTGAATCCGACCGAGGGCCGCCTGCATCTCGGTGAGCCGCCAGTTGGTCCCGATCGAATCGTGCAACCACCGAAAGATTCCGGTGTGCTCCGTATTGTGGACCGTGTCCCACCCCTTGCCGTGGTCCTTATAGCTCCACGCTTTCTTCCACAGGGCCTCATCGTGGAAGGTTACGAGCCCCCCTTCGCCGCCAGTGGTGATGATCTTGTCCTGGCAGAACGAGAAGCAGCCGATGTCGCCCATGGAACCGACTGGCCGCCCTTTGTCACTGGCACCATGCGCCTGGGCACCGTCTTCAATGACCCGAATTCCAAGGGGCCGGGCCAGATCCAGAATGGGATCCATGTCGCACGGCCAGCCCGCCAGATGGACGACGATAATCGCTCGCGTGCGAGGCGTAACCAGGGACTCGATCGTCGCTGCCGAAATGTTCTGGCTGAGCGGATCCACATCGGCAAAGATCGGTTTGGCCCCACGGGTGACGACACCACTCGCCGTCCCGAGGAAGGTCCGGCACGGGACGATCACCTCATCGCCCGGCCCGATATCGAGGGCTTCCAGAGCCAGTTCTAGTGCGTTCGTCCCATTGGCCACCGCGATGGCATGCGGCACGCCAAGCGATTGGGCGTACTCTGTTTCAAACTGCCGACACAGGTCACCCGTCCAGTAATTCACCTTCCCCGAGCGGAGCACCGCCTCGACGGCTGCGATCTGCTCATCGTCGAAATGCGGCCACGCGGGCCAGCCTTGCGGGGCGACACCAAGGGGCGCGACCGGAGCCGCCCCGTGTGCAGAGGGTGTTGTCATGGGGTTTGTGGGAGACAGTCAGCGCGAACGCGCCAGGGGCAGGATGCGGGTGCCAGAACCGCGTCGGCGTTTTATGCCAGTCAAACCAAGAGGGTCAACGCGAGGTGTTTCCACTCGGCTGGCCGAAGTTGGTCTTTGTAATATCACCAACACAAGGTGAGGAGTCCCGCGATCAGGAGCAACTATCACGAAGCCGAATTACTCACAGCGATCACCCTCGGCGAGGATGTTGTTCGCAAGTGCCTGGTTGTTGAAAATCGATTGCTCCCCATCGCACATTGATTGGGATGAGAGAACTCTTCACCGCAGTCGTGGAATCGTTTCGTCGGTCCAGTTGTCCGAGGTCTGGGTGCCGTCGAGCGTCGCCTTTCCGGCAGGCGTCGTTGTCTTACGTTTGACTTGAGAAGGTCGGGCCTTGGGTGGAAAAGGACGGTTGCTCGGAGCGGCATCAACATCGTCGTAGAGCGGGACCGGGCGGGTGATCGACGGGTCGGCCTGGGGTTTCTCGGGCAGAAGTTGGACCGCAGTCTCAATCGATTGCTCGGCCAGGCCGGTCTTCTCGTGCTTCACCGGCTGAGCTTCGAACGGCTGGAGCAGTCCGGGTGCGAGGGCCTCGGCGGGGTCGATTCTGAGGGGGGTGCTGGTGTCGAACTGGCGGCCATCCACCGTTCTCAGACGGGCGTGGACAACCAGTTCCTTGGCGTTCGGAAGCACTTGCCAGGGGAGTTCAAACTGGAGCCCCGCACCGACAAAGCCGCTGTGCCAGGCTTTGGCAGCCTCCTCAGAACTAAAGGTCCAGCGACCGACCCGCTTGTCTTCGCCGGGGAGGGTCATGTCGTAGGCTTCGATCTCAACCTCGCCCGCGATCTTGACGAGTTCCCCTTGCTCATCAAGGGGAGAGACAAGGGCTACCAGAACATCATCGCCCGGTTGTCCGTCGCGGTCTTTGCCGCCGGAGAGAAGTGAATTGATCTTAACGCCCGAGAGTCGGACAAGGTTCCCGGTCTGTTCCGGGAGGGGGGCTTGTCCCCCCGTCGAGGCCATTTGCGTTCGCAGGAGCTCCGTCTCGCGGCGGGCCACAGTGAGCTGAGTTTCGAGGTCAGTGCTGTTCGACTGAGCGAGATGCAGGGCGTCTTCGGTCCGCCGGATCTCAGCTTCAAGCAGCTCCATCGACCCCCGCGAAGTACACCCTCCCAACAACAAGACCGCCCAGCCGGACAGTGTGAGCCACTGTCGGGAAGGCGGTCGTGATGGGGATTGAGCGGTCATCCGTGACCTTGAAGGGCGTTCAGAAGTAGGATGGGCAATCCTGCCCGTCCCTCGGCGTTGCGATGGGGTGATTGTTGAAAGTTGAGCTCTGATCGGAGATCGGGCAGGAGTGCCCATCCACCTTTCCCAGTCGGCAACGTTTCACGTGAAACGTTTCATGACGCTTCCGGGATCAGAAAGCTGAGGTGCAGTTCGCAGTGGCGGAGGTTCACCCCGATCCACTCCTCATGCGACAGCTTTCCTAGAAATGGATGAGGGACAGCCGGGGCTTCCCGCTCCAGCCGGGCGAACTGTGTGCGAAGCTCGCTCAAGGCTGCCTTGGCGATGGCGCTGTCCTCCGGACGATAGGCCGCCATTTGGGGAGTGAACTGGAAGCCAGCGTACATCGAGCCCGAGATGAAGCTCTTCCTCATGAACGGGGCGACGAACGTTCGGACGAACCAGGGGGCCAAGATGTGCGGCCCCTCAAATCCGATTCTCACTGTCCGGGCCAGGTGATCGAGGTTCTGCCCGAGCGTCCAGTTCCCCACCGTGTGGCACGGATGGGAGACCAGCGATTCGGCCTCGGCCAACGCCTCGGCCAATGAATTGAACCGGAGCTTCCTGCGGCCAGTCGCTTTGGCAGTGTTCACGGTCATGGCTGCGATGCTTCCGGTGAATCCGAGGTCTGGGGAAAGGCGGCAGAAGTCTTACGACTTCTGCTACGTGTTGTCGGACCGGCCGGCAGTCGGTGGGTTCGGCAGCTTCGTCAGGACTTGGTCGATCAGTCCGTACTTCAGGGCCTCTTCGGCGGACATGAAGTTGTCGCGGTCGGTGTCGCGCTCGATCTCGTCGTAGGTCTTGCCGGTGTGCTTCAGCAGAATCTCGTTGAGCTTCCGCTTCATCCGCAGCAGTTCCTTGGCGTGGATTTCGAGTTCCGTGGCGGTCCCCTCCATCCCGGCCAGGGGCTGGTGAATCATGATCCGGCTATTGGGGAGCGAGTTCCGCTTCCCCTTGGTTCCGGCAGTCAGGAGCAAGGCCCCCATGCTGCTCGCTTGGCCCAGGCAATACGTCGCCACATCACAGGTCAGGTATTGCATCGTGTCGTAGATCGCCATCCCGGAGGTCACCGACCCGCCCGGGGAGTTGATGTACATGTGGATGTCCGCCTTCGGATCATCGAACTGCAAGAACAACATCTGGGCCACCAACGAGTTGGCCAGGGTGTCGGTCACCTGGGTTCCCAGGAAGATGATGCGGTCCTTGAGCAGCCGGGAATAGATGTCCATGGCCCGCTCTTCGCGGCCGGACTTCTCGATGACAAACGGAATCAGTGTGGACATGGGTAGAGGGCTTATGACTGATGGCGGGTGGCGGCTGGCCAGAACATTCTGGCTGACAACAGACAACGGATGAATGACGACTTATTGGGCTGGTTCGACTTGGGCCGGTTCGGCGATGACGGCGGGCTTCGGCTTCTTCTTGTCTTTCTTGGCGACGACCTCGTCGACCAGACCGTACTCCTTGGCCTGGACCGCGTTCAGGTAGCAGTCGCGAGCGGTGTCCTTGGCGATCCGCTCGACCGGCTGCCCCGTATGATCGGAGAGGATCTTATTGAGGAGTTCGCGGGTCTCGAGGATCTGGTTGGCCTGGATCTCGATGTCCGACACCTGACCGCCGACCTGCCCATGCGGTTGATGGATCATCACCTTGGCATTCGGCAGAATCCGCCGCTTACCGGGTGCTCCACCTGCCAAGAGTACGGCCCCACCGCTCGCCGCGAGTCCGACGCAGTAGGTCGCCACATCGCATTCGATGAACTGCATCGTGTCGTAAATCGCCAGCGTGGCCGTCACCGACCCGCCCGGCGAATTGACATACAGGTGAATGTCCTGGTGCCGGTTCTCGTTCTGGAGGTACAGCATCTTCATCACGATCATGTTCGCCATGCCGTCGTAGATCGCTCCGTCGACGAAGATGATCCGGTTCTCCAGCAGCAGATCCCCGAGGGTCAACTGCCGGGTGCGCGTGTAGTCCGCCGCCGCAGA
>JAYSVZ010000322.1:0-18859 GCA_043718305.1 Planctomycetota bacterium
CGAACGTGCCGACATAGGCTGTCAGCAACGCCATGATCGCCGCCCAATACCCGCTCGTCACATGGCACAGGCCGCTATGGGCGACCCCGGCAAAGACCAAGGCATCCGACACGCGGTCCGGCAGATCGTTCAAGATCTCCCCGCGCAAGGACGCCTTCCCCGAGGCCAGGGCCACCATTCCATCGAGCATGTTCAGCCACAACCGCAGATAGCAAAACAGCACCGCCGGAATCAGCAGCAGCGGATAGGCCCGCGCAGACCAGAAGCAAACCGCCGCGATCGCGGAAGCCACCACCGAACCATAAGAGACCGCATCCGGATGGATCCCCAACTTCACGCACAACCGTACAGCTCCGTTCGCAGAGAGGCGAAACAGATCCGCGATCGGTCGGCGGGATGTCGGTTGATAGTCGCCCATCGGTTGGTCCTCCACCGCAGAATTCATGCATCACCCGACATGATCGTCGCCCCGCTTCCCTCTTCCGCCCCGAAGGGGCCACGACAAACCAGCCTAGGGCAGAGCGACCAGCGGGAGCGCCGCCCCAGGTTTCAGGTTGGTCGTATCGGTCTTTGCCCTGAAAGGGCGAAACAGGGATGGGGGACGCTTTTGTGCCGCCCTTTCAGGGCTTGGTGAGCAAGACTCGATACCCAGGGCGTGGCCCTGGGCTGGTTTGTCGGTGCCCCTTCGGGGCGGAAGAAGGGAGCATTCACGGGATGGGGCGAAGCGACTCTGGCTTTGGTGATGGACGATTTCTGCGGTGTACAGATCGAGTGGACACCACGCAGCGATGCCACCGTTACATCGTAGCGGCCCCACACTCCAGTCGCTGACGGCTCATCTCGCGCTGGATGACCACTTGGTAGTAGGCCATCCGCTGCCGAGAATCGTCGAGATTCCCGCCGAACGAGCGTTTCTCGTCGAGGTAGATTCGCGGCACCGGGAACTCGCGGATCTGCATTCCGTGGCCCATCGCCTGGACCCAGAGCTGCAGCGGCATCGCGTAACCGAGTTCATCGATTTCGAACTTCGGCAAGAGTTCCACGCGGTACGCCTTGAACCCACAGAACGAATCAGTCAGAGCCAGACCGAGGCAGTCGTTGAGTTGTCGCGTGATCTGCATGTTGATCCGGCGACGGTCTTCCGGGGCGACGTTGTCGTCATGAAATTCGCGGAGGTAGCGACTCCCCGAGACGATATCAGCGCGGAAACCCGACTCGTCGACGAGCGCCGCAACCATGGAGGGAATCAACTGCGGCTGGTGCTGGCCATCGCAATCAATCGTCACCAGCGCGTCGTATCCGTGAGCGACCGCGTACTCGAACGCGGTCTTGAGCCCCGCTCCGTAGCCACTGTTCTGGGCATGACGGATCACGTGGATTCCGTCCATCTCGGAAAGAAGATGCGGCGTCCGGTCGGTCGAACCATCGTCGATCACCAGAATGTCCTGCGAATACTTCCGCACCTCGGGAAGGACATCCAGCAGGTGAGCCTCTTCGTTGAACACCGGCAAGGCGGTGAGCTGTCGAATCGCCATGGAGTTCTCCCGGGCCGGTCAGGACGGATCAATGAGAACTATTCTAGCGCGAGCAGAAGCGAAAGCTAGCCGGGCTGGCTGACCACGATGGGGAATGAGGCTAATCCGCAGAGAACGGTGCTCAGCTTGCTCAGGTTGCAAAATCAGTGCAACCAGTACGACAGTGTGGAATGACTCACGGACGGGCCAAAGGGGCTCGTCCTACGGCGGACTGGCCTTTCCAGAGACTGAAGGCGAGCCCGAAGTGGAGCAGTAGCACGCCCATCGCGAATGCGGGCCAACCCGCCCAACGGAATTGCGATTCGATCGTCTGGAAGCCGATCGACAGATGCAGCATATAGACGATGGCCCCCGTGACACAAACGACGCGCCGGGACCAGGCATCGCCAGCGCGGACCGCGACTCCCCCACTGCACAAGCCGATCAGCCAACTGTCAATCACCAGTGGCGTCATCGCCGGGTGAGTGATCCACAACCAACCCATCAGGCTGCTGACCTGAATCACTCCCAAGACTTGCAGGGGTGAACGAAGACTCCGGGCAAACTGATCGACGCCCCGAACTGCGAGGATAGCGATCGACAGCTCCGCCAACCGCAGAGCCAGTCCCGCCTCGGAGTAAACCGGGTTGTGCATCCCCCCCTCTCCCAACGCAGCCAGGAGCAACAACCCGATCGCCACCAGTTGCCGTCCGGTCGCCTTCCAAGTCGAGGGTCGGGCGATCCACCAGAGAGCAGCGATCCAGATCAGCCATGTCGACCAGCTCTCGGGTTGCAGAGCGATGAAATTCGGCTGCCCCCTGGTGATCGCCAATAAGATCATTCCGGCCAGGACGCCCCATTGGCCGAGCGAACCACCGCGCCGATCAAACCACAATCCGCAGCCGACTCCACAACTCAGGGCCATCACCCAAGGGCTGATCCCGAGTGAAGTGAGCCAAGCGATATAGGCTGCCTGAGCCCCGTTGCTCGGAGCATGCGGTACCGACAAGAGCACGCCGCAAGCGACCAGGAGTTGACCGGTGACTTTCACCCCACTTCGCTGACTGCGATGGCCACACTCAAAGACCACCAGCCCCCACGCCAGCAGCAGTGGAGTCAGGAAATGCCCATCGACAATCGAGTGCAACTGGTGCATCGCCGCATCGTTGGGCAAGTTGAACACCGGATCGAGTGACAGCGCGAGCGCGTAGCCTCGAGCCAGGCACGAAAATGTATTCACGATAAACCATGACCAGGGATGAATGGGCCACTTCCAACCGGGTGGCATGCTCATCCTGGCCGGCCCCCGGCGGGCGGCGAACCAGAGTAGTAAGAACGAAAAACCGACGACGACGAAGTACAAATGAATCAACCCCCGTCGCAGCGGATGATCCGCAGGGACGCAGACCACCAGATACGGCCAAAAGTAGATCAGCCCAAGTTGTAAGTAGTGCGGCCCCAGCCAGACCCACGACAGTCCGAGCCGCAAGTTGCGATGAATCAACTCGGTCAGCCCGACCGAAAAGAGGAAGCCTCCGGCGAGGAGCCACCATCCCTGCTCCGGTTTGACGATCACCCACTCGTCGGCCAGCAAGGCCAAGTCGACACAAAGCAGCAGAAGCATCACCAACATTGAACGGGCGTCATCCCAGACCTGCCACCGCCTCACAACGATGAGCGTGATGATCGCCAGGACAAGCGTGTAACCCGCCACCAAACCCATGACGACGAGCGATGGAAAACCAGTGTCACGTCCCGGCAGCGACCAGCAAGAGCTGTGTAGGATGCAAGCCGCACTGAGTAGGTAAAACGGGTTGGGGCAGGAGACCCACGACCCGTGACGACCGACCGGAGAATTTTCGACGGCGTCCATGATTCCGCCTCCACGAATCGTGGCCCGATTGTGTTGCCCGAAAGGAGATACGTCGTTCATCGCGAACAGGTGGGCGCTGATTGCGTGAAAAAAGGGGCGAGCTCTTGGGTGAGTCTGGGCGATTCGCCGTAACACCCCTCGGCGAAGCTCTCTCGAGACGAGACGATGAAGACAGGTACGAGGCTCAACGACCGAGGTTCCGATGCTGCATCCCGAAACACTGGAGGCCTACCGCCGCATGACGCCCAGCGAGCGGCTGGCAATTGTGTTGGAGATGATCCGGGTCAAAACGCCCTCTCTGTTTATGGAGTTCCCCAAATGGTGAATGCAATTCCCCTGAAAGTCACCTCGCTTCCGGCGTGCTGCTCCCCTCGACATCCGGTACGATGCCGTGTCACATCACCCTCAAACGCTCGCGGTCAGTCTTCATGCGGATCATCACCGGTCGATTCAAACGCCGCAAACTGCTGGCCAATCCGGGGCTGATCACCCGGCCCATTTCGGATCGGGTCAAGGAGACGCTCTTTCAGCGGCTCGGCGATCTGGGGCTGCTGGAGGGGCGGCGGATCGCCGATGTCTTCGCCGGGACCGGGACGATTGGGCTCGAGGCGCTCAGCCGGGGCGGAATTTCGGTCGTCTTCTACGAACTCGACCGCATCGCGTTTGACCTGCTCAAGAAGAATGTCGCCACGCTCGGTGTCGACGAGGAGTGCGTCTGCTGGCAGACCGACATCCTGCGGACCTCGTTTCGGCCCAAGGGCACCAAGGCCGACTTCGCCCCGTACAGCTTGGTGTTCTTTGATCCGCCCTACAAAATGGCTCCCGAGCTCCAGGCGGGAACGCGGCTCAACGCATCGCTGGAGCGACTCGGAAAAGAGACCGTGACGACTCCCGACGCGATCATGATCGTCCGCGTTCCTGATCGGACGACGCCAAAGTTCCCTGCTCCGTGGGTGGTCGACTGGACGCTGCATACATCGCACATGGATCTGCATATCTGCCGCAAGGCGATACCCGGCGAGGTCGTCAATCCGGCCCCTTCGATCGCGGTTGAAGAGGGTGGGCCAGTCGACGACGACGAGTAGGTCACTCATTAGTTAAGGCAAGTGACGGTAATTGATGTCCCCCGTAGGACGGCCTTTCTAGACGCGCCCGACAAAAGTCGATTTCGGACGAAAACGCCTCGAAATACCCAGTGTTTCAGAGGGGTCAACTCGCCGTTTTTCGACTTATGTCGGTTACGTCTTTCCAGGCCGTCCTGGATCGAGTCTTGCAGCCAGACGGCCTCGAAAGGCCGTCATACGGGGAGACTATTTTCGCCCGCTGGCCTTACCTCCCCTGCACCCCCTTTCGGCAGGGCCTTCAAGGTGTGTAACACCGAGAATTCGGCTGTCGTTCGACAATCGAGCGGACACTGCAGTCCTCTGTGTCCCGCCAGGGACACCCGAAAATAGCCCACCGTTTTAACGGTGCGAAATGCGGCGTTGCGAGGCCCCAGTTCCGTCAGGGGCGACAGAAAACGCCACGCGACGGGTGGTGCGTGGTCCTCGTTGCGAAGGTTCTTTCGTCCCTGTCGGGACTGGGTGGGTGAGGCTGCGGCTCAGTCCCACCGTTGAAACGGTGGGCTAGTCCGCCACCGCTGAAGTCCCACATCACCAGAGCCAGAGTCCGAGTCGCACCACGCACCACGGGCTATGAATGCTCCGTTCTTCCGCCCCGAAGGGGCAACAACAAACCAGCCTGGGTATCGATTCCTCCCTGTTCGCCAAGCCCTGAAAGGGCGGCACAAAGCGAGGCCCAGCTCTGTTTCGCCCTTTCAGGGCTGAGAGCGTTTGAACCCAGCAACCTGGGGCGGCGCTTCCGCTGGTCGCTCTGCCCCAGGCTGGTTTGTGGCTGCCCCTTCGGGGCGGAAGAGGGAGTCTTGGCGAAGATCGCGTCGGGTGATGCTTCAATTCTGCTGTGGTGGGCTATTGTCGGGTGTCCCTAACGGGACAAAAACCAGGTTTGCAGTCGGTAATGACCTTGGAAGCCCTGCCCCGGTCGGAGTCCAGGTAAATCCTCTCACGGCACGCAAACTTGAACCGTTTGCAGTGCCAGGATCAGCTACTCCTCAATGCAATACAGAAACTTGTCCGACCGAATCAACAACTGCTTTCCATTCACAGCCAGGCTGGCGTTGAAGACTCCACGATCCGAGAGGTCGTTGACGGCGAGTTGTTCAAAGGTCGGTTGAGCGGCGACGACGAACGTCTTCCCTTCCCGGGTCGTGTAGTAGACGCGGCCACCGGCCAGCAGGGCTGAGGCATAGACCTGGTCCGCTCGTTCGAGACGCTGTTCGTAGGCGACCTTTCCGGTGGTGGCTTCGATGCAGTAGGCCACGCCTCGGCTATCGTTGGCAAAGTAGAGATGGCCTTGATGCAAGACGGGGGACGAGACGTTGGAGCCTTCCTTAATCGTCCAGAGTCGATGCGACGAAGTGACATCCCCCGCACCACCGCCGCGGACGGCCAGGGCCGTGATCCCCGAACGACCGCCAATGGCATAGACCACTCCCTCGTGCGCGACCATGCTGGGGGCCATGTACCATGTGATGTCCGTGTCGCAGGTCCAAAGCGGTTTTCCATGGGCCGGGTCGAAGGCCAGGATTTTCCCTTGCGTGGCCACGACGATTTCGGTGCGTCCGCCCGCCTTGATGATTAGCGGAGTGTTCCACGCCTCGTTGATCCCACCCGCTCGCCAGACCTCTTTCCCGGTCTTGCGGTTCAAGGCCACGAGCGATTCGCTCTCGACACTCGCGTTCACGATGACCAAGTCGTTGTCGAGAATCGGTGAGGCGGAACTTCCCCAGCCGTGGGTTTTTTGGCCGACGCTGGTTTGCCAGAGTTGTTCCCCGTCATGGTCAAAGGCCATCACACCCGACTTGCCAAAGAAGACATAGACCCGCTCGGCATCGGCGACGGGGGTGCTGGCTGCGAAGCCGTGGTCGCGAATGTTCTCTTCCTCGGGCAAGGTGGCGGAGACGGCCTTGTTCCAGAGGATCTGCCCCTTGTCGCGGGAGAGGGCAATCAGGTGCCGCTTCAGGTTCGAACGATCGCCGCGATCTTCCCCCGGCACCAGATATCCCGTGTAGGCGGTCAGATAGATGTGGTCTCCGAAGACAATCGGGCTGGAGGCTCCGGCACCCGGCAAGGCGGTTTTCCAGGCGATGTGCTGATCGGCTCCCCAGGTGAGGGGCAATGCGGCAGAGGTCGCCCCTGCCCCATCCGGGCCACGAAACCGTGACCAATCGGAGACGGCCAAGGCATCTGAACGCTTCGATGTCACGCGGGGCTGAGAAGGTTGTTTGGGTTCCGCAGCCGTGGCGGTCCCTCGCGGCGGGTCACCCGCGAGACCACCTAAAACGAGTATGGCCAGCAAGGCCAGAACAAACCCCGTGGTAGGTTTCAACATGTTCGTCTCCGGTGTCACGCGTTCAGGATCCCAAGCATTGGCCAGGCCAACAGCTTATGATGGAGTTGTTGACCATCCGCGCCAAGTGTTATGCGAAATGCGAGTCGCGGAGCGACATCGCCTACGAGGTGTTTTGACGTATCCCCAAGGCGCCCCGATCCATTGCCCCGCGTCCGGTGCCACTGGCGAGGGCTTTGACTCGCCAGTGTCGGGAACCAGTAACACCGCGAGAGTCGACCGACGCTCTAAACACTGGCGGCCCAGAGCGACCGCCAGTGGCACCTGACGCCAGGCTTGGTTTCGAAAAAATCACAACCTCGGAGCGACATCGCCTCCATTACTTCGCGACAGAGATTGATGAGGTCCTCATCAACCCAGCCGCGAGCCGACCTGATAGACAATCAGTGCGGCGATGTACGCGAGGCCGGTCATATACACGAACGTCACGATCGGCCAGAGCCAGCTATTGGTTTCGCGGCGGATGATCATCAGCGTCGCAGCGCATTGGGCACAGAGGGCGAAAAAGACCATGATCGAGATCGCCACTGGCAAGGTAAAGAGCGGGCGACCGTCGGGCCATTTGGCGTCCTGGAGGGCAGCGGCGAAGCGGTTGCGTTGATCATCGTCATCGTCGGCGACCTCGCTGCCGAGGCTGAAGATCGTCCCCATCGTAGCGAGGACCACCTCGCGAGCGGGGAACGAAGCGATCACCGAAACCCCGATCCGCCAGTCCCAGCCCAGCGGCTTGACGAGCGGTTCGATCAGACGGCCACTGCGGCCCAAGTAGCTATTGGCAAGAAGATCGCCGCTGACGTGGTGCAGTTGTTCGCGGAGTTGATCGAGTTCGGCCTGCGAGCCCCCGTCAGACGTAGGGGGGGACAAGCTCGCTTCGAGCGCCGGCCCACCATGAGCGACGTTGTCCTCGGAAGTGGTGGGCCTGCGCCCCAAAGCGGGCTGGTCCCACCCTGCCTCTACCTCGAGTTCGGCCTCCAACTGGGCGATTCGAGACTGCAACTGCGTTTCGTGCGTGTGGTCCTCGGGGAAGTAAGCTGCGGCCCAGACCAGCACTGTCGTGCAGAAGATCAGCGTCCCGGCCCGCAGGATAAACGCCTTGACCCGGTCGTAAACGCGGTACAGAACGATCTTGGGCGAGGGCCATTTGTAGCTCGGCAACTCCATCACAAACGGGGGAGTCTCTCCCTTGAACACAAATTTACGGAGGATCCACGCCACCGGAATCGCGACCAGCGCACCCACACTGTACATCGCGAATAGCACTAGACCTTGCAGCGGGAACAGACCAATCTCTCGGGTGCCCACGGTGATCGTCCAGAGATGGGTGGCTGGCACGAAGGCTGCGATCATCAACAGATAAACCGGCAACCGCGCGGAGCAACTCATCAGCGGAGCGATCAAGATCGTGAGCAACCGGTCCTGGCGACTCTCGATGACGCGCGCGGCCATGACTCCCGGCACAGCACACGCGAACGAGGACATCAGCGGCACGAATGACTTGCCGCTGAGGCCGATCTTGGTCATCAGTCGGTCCATCAGGAAGGCGGCGCGGGCCATGTAGCCGCAGTCTTCGAGCAGGGCGATAAACAGGAAGAGGAGGGCGATCTGCGGGACAAAGACCACCACTGATCCGACCCCGCCGATGATGCCATCAATGAGCAAAGAGCGAAGTGTTCCCGGCGGCATGATCGCTTCGATCTGGGACGCGGCCCCCCCCTGGGCGACCTCGATCGCCGCCATGAATGGCCCCGCCCAGGTGTAGATCGACTGGAAGATCAAGAACATCACGCTAATGAAAACGATGACGCCCGTGACCTTATGGGTGAGCCATTTATCGATGCGGTCCGACGACGTGACCCGGTTGGCGGACTCGCTGCGAGTGACCACACCAGTCAGTTGTTCGCGAATCCACTGGTAGCGGATTTTTGTTTCGATCGCCGGGACACGACAGCCCTTTTCGGCCAATCGTTCGCGGGCCGCAGCGAGGATCGGAAGCAGTTCCGGCGAGAGGGCCAGCGCGAGTTTCTTCTCGCTCTCCCCACCGACATCGAGCAACATCCGCTCCAGCAAGAACTTCTCGGGAACGGCTCCGTACTTGGTCTGGGTCCAAGCACTGAGTTGGGCGATCTCCTCGTGGAAGACAGCGGGGAACTCGGGTTGGCGCGGATCGATCGCCGTGCCGATGACCTTGTGGATGGCGGCCTTCAGCTCGGAGATTCCCTGGTTCCGATGGGCACTCGTGGCGACGACGGGCACTCCCAGACGCTCCGAGAGGAGCGACTGATCGACCGCAATTCCCCGGTCCTGGGCGATGTCCCACATATTGAGGCACAGCACCACCGGAACGCCGATTTCGCGGACCTGCGTATAGAGGTAAAGATTCCGCTCCAGATTGGCAGCGTCGACGATGCAAATCACGGCATCGATCTTCCCGACATCGGCTTGTCGCCCCAGCAGCACATCCACCGACACCATCTCGTCGAGCGATCGCGGGGAAAGGCTGTATGTCCCCGGCAGGTCAACCAGCGTGAACTTCGTTCCCTTGTCGACAAAGCTGCCCAATTTCTTCTCGACCGTACAGCCCGGAAAGTTCGCAATCCGCGTGTGCATCCCGGAGAGCGCTGTGAACAGCGTGCTCTTGCCGGTATTCGGGTTGCCAATCAGGACGACAGTCAGTTCGCGCGGGGCGGTCATGGAGGAGTGAGATCCTACCGGAGGACGGGCTTTCCAGCCCGTCCGGTGTTGAGTTCGATATTGGTTGTGTTCGATTTTGGAGGAACGGTCCTTGGTGTTTGGCGGCCTTGTGGGTCGATGCGGCGGAGTGGACGGCCTGGAAAGGCTGACCTACTGTAGGACGGGCATTCCTGCCCGTCCCGCCCGGAGCCACATCACGCGAACGAGACTTAATTCCGAGCGAACGCCAACCTCACGATCCACTCGCCGAGCCATTCGTGAGCCACGCCTCCGCTCGGGACGGCCTGGAAAGGCCATCCTACGGCACCGCCTCCACAATCACCCGCTGGGCCTCGTTTCGGCGGAGAGAAAGCCGATACCCTCGCACAGAAAACTCCAGCGGATCGCCAAACGGGGCAGCTCCGAGCAACTCGATCTCTTCCCCTTCGATCAGCCCCATCTCCATCAGGCGGACGGCCAACGTGTCGTCGCCGGTCACATCAAGAATGCGAGCGATGGAGCCTTGGGGGATCTGATCGAGCGTCACCGCGATTCCCCGTGGGATAGGCTTCCAGCCTGTCAAAGGTGGTGCTGACAGGCTGGAAGCCTATCCCACGTCAGCGTTAATCGATCAGTTCGACAATCACGGTACAGTCATCGTGAGGACGGAAACAGAGCCGCTGCTCGCCAAGAGCGAGGATACAAGGGTTCCCCTGCTTCACCATCCGGACGCTCACGCCAACCCGCAAACCGATTTCGGACAAGCGGTTCGCACAGTCGCAGGCCCCGCAGACATCGACAACGCGGGCCACTTCGCCTTCAGCGAGTCCGTCGAGCGGGAGTTGAAGAGCCGTGGTCATGGGTCCCCTGTCGCACTTGAGATTCAGTCTCAACTCCTAGATCCTAGCGGACACCACCGGCGAGGGAAACCGTAAACACAGAACTTTCTGCGAAAAGTCGATTGTTTTCGGAAAAGTGGAGTGTCCGTCAAAAGCAGAATCCGGGTCAGCACCAAGCAAATAAGCGGACCATCCCGCGCATCACATCTTGGAGCCCGGAAGTGCGGAGTTCAAATCCAGTGCTGGCTTCCGGTGAACTGTTCAACGAACTAGGAGAAGCTGATGCGTCGTCTGTTGTTGGCTGCGTTTGTGCTGTCGTGTGGAATGAGCGGTCTGGCTGCGGCTGAAGAGAAGAAGCCGGAGGAAAAGAAGCCCGATCTGGAAATGTCCTTCAAGAAGCGAGACAAGAACAGCGACGGCTTCCTGACCGAAGAAGAGTTCATCGGCAAGCAGACGGAAGCGGAAAAGGTCGAGAAGATCAAGAAATCCTTCGCAGCCAAGGACAAGGACAGCGACAAGAAGCTCAGCCTGGAGGAGTTCAAGGCTCCTGCGAAGAAGAAGAGTGATAAGTAGATTGCCCGCAGACTGAGTCCAGAGGACGGACTGGTGAACTCATCGTCGCCCGGCCTGAAAAGGCCGGGCGATTTCATAGGTCCGGGCAGCACCCGGCCCCGATCGGCGTGAATATTCTGTCCGCGGGGAATCACATCTGACTGAGGACTGACCGGGGGCCAGACTCAGGGATGGGGCCGGACGCTGTTACTTGTCTGCGGGGAGCCGTCCGGTTTGGACCTTCGGGAATGGTCCGGTGCAGGCCTTCATGAATTCGACCAGATCGAGTTTCTCCTGGTCGGTCATCTTGATGGGCTTCACCTTCTCGCTCAGGTTTTTATTTGGCGTCCCGCCTTTGGCGTAGTGCTCGACGACTTCGAGCAGCGTGGCCAAACTGCCGTCGTGCATGTAGGGAGCGGAGAGTTCGACGTTGCGGATCGTGGGAGTCTTGAATGATCCGTAGTCGGCGTCGAGCTTCGTCACTTCGTAGCGGCCCACATCGGGCTTCTCGGCGGTCATCCCGATCCCCAGGTTGTGGTACTTCTCATCGGCCAGATTCGCTCCGACGTGGCAGGCCGAGCAGTTGACGCGTTCACTGAAGAACAACTCACGACCGCGCGTGGCCGACTCGCTCATCAGGTTTGCCTTCGCAGCGGCCATTGTCGCTTCATACTTGGCTAAGGCTGTGGCGTCATCTTTCAAGTCCGCCAAGTCATCCGCTCCGAGAGCCTTGAATGGCCGGGCAGCTTCTTGATAGTCGAATGGCGAAGCCCCCGTCACGATGACGCGTTCGAAGCTGGCAAGGGCCATACCAACCAGTTCGATAGTCACGGTGTCGCTGCCAAAAACGGCCTTGAACTGCTGGGCGTAGCCGGGAACTTCTTGAAGCTTCTTCACGCAATCGGGATGGGTGTTTCCCATCTCGATCGGGTTCTGGATGGGGCCGATGGCTTGAGCCTCGACGGACCCAGCTCGTCCGTCCCAGAACTGGAGCGACGACAGAATCCGGTTGTAGCTGACCGGCGAGTTGCGACCGCCCATCTGCTTCCGAATCCCAACGCCGGTCTTCGTGTGCTTGGAGTAACCCTCATCCGGATGGTGACACGTCGCACAGCTAATCGTATTGTCCGAGGAGAGCCGCGTATCGAAGTAGAGTTGCCGCCCCAGTTCGATCTTGGCCCGGGTCAGAGGGTTCTCTTTCAGGCCGGAGATCTGCGAGGCCCCCAGAGCCAGCCCCGCCGGGAGTTCCACCTCGATCGTCTCATGATTCTTCGGATCAGCCAGCCACTTCTCGATCTCCGCGACCGCGACGGTCCCCTCTCCGGCGAGTCCGGAGACCAGCGAATCGTTGGGGAGCAGCACCTTCTCGGCCTGTGCTGCCGAGAACGTAAGCAGAGTTGCAGTCAGGAGTAACAGCGTCCGAAAAGCCTTGCAACGCACCATGTTCTAACTCTCCGAGAAGGTGAAGTGGAGACTACCATATGGATCACCGGAATCTCGGTCGCGGAGCGACCGAGCGACGTAGGCCAGTCGCTCCGCGACTGGCCTTTCGCAGACTGCAGAACGGCCATCACACAGGTGTTACTCCGCATGGAACCGGTAGACGCAGGTTTGCGTGTACTTGCCATCCGGCTTGAGAATCGTCGTCGGGAACTCGGGGTGGTTGACCGAGTCGGGATAGTGCTGGGTCTCCAGGCACATCGCGCTGCGGCGGGCGTAGACCTTGCCGCCCTTCCCCTTTTGCCCCTTGAGGAAGTTCCCCGTGTAGAACTGGACGCCCGGTTCGGTCGTCAGAACTGTCATCACGCGGCCCGAGGCGGGGTCTTTGACCTTGGCGATCTCTCGCAGTTCACCCGCAGTCCCGTTACAGACGTAGTTGTGGTCGTACCCGCCGAACGGGGTCGCGTCGAGTTCGGCGATGCGCTCTCCGATCCGGGTGGCCTTGCGGAAGTCGAGCGGAGTTCCCTCGACGGTCGCAATCTGACCGGTCGGAATCAGGTTCTCGTCCGCCAATGTGTAGCTGTCCGCGTTCAGGGTCAGTTCGTGGTCGAGGACCGTGGCTCTTCCCTCACCGCTGAGGTTGAAGTAGCTATGGTTGGTGAGGTTGACCGGTGTCGCCTTGTCGGTGGTGGCGACATAGTCGATGCGGACTTCGTTTTCGTGGGTGAGCTGATAGGTGACCGTCACATCGAGCTTGCCGGGGAATCCTTCTTCGCCGTCCGGACTGGTATATCGGTAGATCACGCCCGGTCCCTTTTCGTTCTCAAACGGCTCCGCAGCCCAGACGACCTGGCCGAGGTTCCGCTCGACGCCACCGTGCAGATGGTTCGGCCCGTTGTTGATGGCGAGTTGGTACTCCTTGCCATCCAGGGTGAATTTCCCCTTCGCGATACGATTCGCGACCCGCCCCGTGGTACAGCCGAAGTGCTGGTTGCCATCGCCCTCGTAGCCCGCGATGTCGTCAAAGCCAAGGACCACATCGACGAGTTGCCCCTTCTTATCGGGCACCTGCAACTCGATCAACGTCGCCCCGCGCGTGCTCAGCCGAGCGACGACGCCCGACTTATTGCGGAGGGTAAAGCGGTCGACGGCTTCCCCCTTGTTGGTCTTGCCGAAGCCTTCTTTCTCGGGCGGTGCGGAATAAACAGCAGCAGTCATGAGAGCCAGGGCCAACAGAGGAAGTGCAACACGAACCGGTCGCATGGGATGCCTTTGACGAGGTGATTCCAGAGGATGATTTACATTATCGTCGGAGTCATGCGGGAATCACAAGCGACCCAATGCGAACTTGCCTTCGTGTGTCGCATCGGTACACTCCGATTGATTCCGCTTGGTCCATTTGTTGTACGGAGTGACCCCGATGTCCGATTTACGACGTGACTTTCTGAAGACCACCGTGGCTGGTGCCGCGCTGTGGGTGGCTGGCCGAGCCGATGCCGATGACCCGGCGAGGAAGCTCGGCGTGGGTCTAATTGGTCCCGGCGGAATGGGGACGGGCCACCTCAATCAACTGGTGAAGCGGCAGGACATCGAGCTGCGCTGGGTGTGCGATGTCGACCAGCAGCGCCTCGCCAAGGCCCTCGACACCGCCACCCAGGCGGGCTGCCCCACCCAGTCGACGGGCGACCTGCGGCAGGTGCTCGCCGACCCAAAGATCGATGCGGTCTTCATCGCGACTCCCGACCATTGGCACGGTCCAGGGGCGATTTTAGCCCTGGATGCCGGGAAGCATGTCTACGTCGAGAAGCCGTGCTGCCACAACGTCCGCGAAGGCCAACTGATGGCCGAAGCGGTCCAGCGTTCAGGCAAGAAGTTGCAGGTCGGCACGCAGAGCCGCAGCACCGGGTTCGTTCGCGAGGGGATCGATCATATCCTCAAGGGCGAGATCGGCGAGATCCTCGTTGCCAAAGCCTGGAACAGCCAGCGACGGGGCTCCATCGGCAAGACCCAGCCGACCGCTCCCCCCGCCCACCTCGACTTCGACACATGGCAAGGCCCCGCCCGCGAGACTCCTTACCGCACCAACTTGCTGCATGGAGTCTGGCGGTGGTGGTATGACTTCGGCTGTGGCGATATGGGGAACGATGGAGTTCACGACATTGATGTGGCGGCGTGGGGCCTGGGAGTACACGGGCTGCCGAGTCGGGTGAGTTGCCTGGGAGGCAAGAACTACTTCGATGACGACCAGCAGTTCCCCGACACGCAGTATGTCATCTGCGAGTACCCCACGGGCGGGGCACCAGCGGGCCGCCACAAGCAGTTGATCTTTGAGCAACGCATCTGGTCGCCGTATGTCCAGGAAGGGTACGAGAACGGTGCCGCGTTCTACGGCACCGAAGGAGTGCTCATCATGGGCCACTCCGTCGGGTGGAAGCTCTTCGGCCCCCGCAACAAACTGCTGGCCGAAGGTTCCGGCAGCGGCGATCTGGCAGCTCACCATCAGAACTTTTTCGATGCGATCCGCAACGATTCAGCAACCCACGCCGACATAACGGCCGGAACCACAGCGGCTGCGGTCGTCCACCTGGGAAACATCGCAGCCCGCGTGGGTCGAGTTCTCAATATGCATCCCGAGTCGGGTCGGGTCCAAGGCGATGCGGAAGCGGACGCGCTGATCCAAAGGGCCTATCGCAGTGAGCACTGGTCCGTACCGAAAGGAGTGTGAGGCCAAGTGCATTAGAGAATTCCACGATTGCTTGTGAGCCGAAAAGTAGAACGGACCCACAGGTCCGTTCAGCCCGGACCTCGGGGGGCTAGGCTACGAGGGCGCACACCGAATCGTGGACTGCTCGCGCGCCCATTCAAGCCTTGATTTGTGAGTTGGAGTCCAGCCTTTAGGCTGCTCCGGGACAGGCTAAAGCCTGAACTCCAACTCACCCCTCACCCCGCCCAGTAGACGCGATCGAGCGTTCGATAGCCGATCGCCTCGCTCAGATGCACCGCCGTGATCTGGTCGCTCTGGTCGAGGTCCGCAATCGTGCGACTCACGCGCAGGATCTTGTCATGCGCCCGTGCAGTGAGCCCCATCTCTTCCATCGCCGCTTTTAAGAGCGACTCGGCATCGGCTTCCAGCTTGCAGACGGTCCGAATCTGGCGGGGGGACATCGTGCCGTTGAGGGCGCCCGGCGTCTCTTTGAAGCGATGTTTCTGCCGTTCGCGGGCGTCAATGACGCTGGCGCGCATCGATTGACTATTGGTCCCGACCTTATCATTGGAGAGTTCGCGGAACGGCACCGGCGGAACTTCGACGTGGATGTCGATCCGGTCGAGCAGTGGTCCACTGATCCGTGACATGTAACGTTCAACATGCATCGGGGAGCAGTTGCAGTGCCGTTTGGGGTCGCCCCGAAACCCACACGGGCAAGGGTTCATCGCCGCGACCAGCATTAGACTCGCCGGGAAGGTCACGCTTCCGATCGCTCGCGAGATCGTCACGCAGCGGTCTTCGAGCGGTTGCCGCATGACCTCCAGTGTTCGACGATTGAACTCGGGGAGTTCATCCAGGAACAACACCCCGTTGTGGGCCAAGCTGATCTCGCCCGGTTGCGGCGTGCTTCCGCCGCCGACCAGACCCGCCTCGCTGATCGTATGGTGCGGGTTGCGGAAGGGCCGTGTGAGTAGCAGCGGCTGGGTCGCGGGGAGCCGCCCGACCGCACTCCAGATGCGGCTCGTTTCCAGGCTCTCCTCGGGGGACAGATCGGGCAGCACCGTCCCCAGCCGCTGAGCAAGCAGCGTCTTCCCCGTTCCCGGTGACCCGATCATCAGGAGATGATGCCGCCCCGAGGCTGCGACGGTGACGGCTCGTTTGGCGGACTCCTGCCCCTTCACATCCGAATAGTCCACGGTGTAGTTGCCGTATTCGCGGATCGCGTCCTCCCAGCGAAACACAGCCGGGGCGATCGGGAGTTCACCGCTGAGAAAGCCGATCGCTTCGGCGAGCGAGCCAACCGGGATCACTTCGATCTCTTCGACGACGGCAGCCTCGCGCGCGTTCTGGACCGGAACCAAGAACCCCTTCCGCCCGTCCTGACGAGCTTGCAGGGCCATCGCCAAGGCCCCCTTGATGGGCCGGACCAGGCCATCCAGGGCCAGTTCGCCAGCTGCGGCGTAGTCGCGAAGCCGCTCGTGGGAGACCTGCCCACTGGCGGCCAGCATCCCGATGGCGATCGGCAGGTCGGTCGACGGAGCCTCCTTGGGAAGATCCGCTGGGGAAAGGTTAATCACAATCCGATCAATGGGCCGGTGATATCCACTATTGACCAACGCCCGTTCGATGCGGTGAATGCTCTCTTTGACTGCCGCCTCGGCCAACCCGACGATCGTCGTGCGGGGCAACGAGGCGGGAGAGATGTCGACCTCGACCTCCACCGGCTTGGCGTCGATGCCGAAAAGGGAAAAGGTCAAGAGCTTCGAAAGCATCGCGGCAGCCCGGTCGATGGTGTCGTGTGAGAAGGGGACGACTCATGTTCGACGGAATGAAGGGCCAACGCAACCCGAACCATTGCCGCGACGTGGGTGGGTTACCCCAGCAACTCGGGGATCACCTCTCCCATGCTCGCTGGGCGAGTAAAGCCATCTGGGCTGAGCCGTGTGGCGGGGTCAATCCCCAGCGTGTGCAGCAGAGTGGCGGTGAAGTCTTCCAGCGAGACTGGGCGATCGACGACGTACGCAGCCTGGGAGTCGCTGGCCCCGTAGACTTGGCCGCCGCGGATGCCGCCGCCAGCGACCATCGCGGAGTAGCAGTTCGGCCAGTGGTCGCGGCCGATGGCTCCCGTTCCCCGGCTAATCTTGGGGGTCCGGCCAAACTCTCCGACCAGAACCACCAGCGTGGAATCGAGTAATCCGCGTTCTTGGAGGTCGCCCAGCAGAGCGGCCACCGCTTCATCGCACTTGGGCATCGCGCCGCCGAGTCCATTCCAGCCGTTGTCGAAGATGCCGATGCCTGCGTTACCGTGCATGTCCCAAGTTTCCACACTGACGAACTTCTCTCCCGGAGCCAGTCCCGTCCAAGCGACCACGCTCACCAGCCGCACCCCCGACTCGACCAGCCGTCGGGCCATCAAGAGGTTTTGTCCCAGAGGATGGCGGCCATAGCGATCGCGCATCTCGGGACGCTCCTGGTCAATGTCGAAGGCCCGTCTCGCATCCGGTCCCTGCAACAGGTCAAACGCCCTTGACTGAAACCCGTCGAATGTCTGGAACCTCTCCCGCTGCTGAGGTGTCGGCAAAGCGAGGTCGATCCCACGCAGCAGCGACTGCCGCGCCCGCAACCGCTCGCTGCTGATGCCCTCGACTGGATCGAACGCTCGCACGCGAAAGCCGGGAGTTGCCGGATGGTCGTCGGGGGTGGCTCCAATCAACACCGGAGCATGCCCCATCCCGAGAAAGCCCCCCGTCAAGTAACTCGCCTCTGGTGGCATCGCTCCCCCGCCGAATTTCTGCAACCACACATACTGCGGCACCCCCGCCGTGACCGGCTGGAGCTTGGTGACGATCGAACCGAAGGCTGGAGCGTCATTCGATGGCAGGGACTGTCCGGCGAGGAGCATCCGGTTCGCGACATCATGCACCGGAACCCGGTGGGTCATCGAGCGGATGATGGCGTAATCCTGGCTTCGCTGGGCGAGCTTCGGCAGCAATTCGCTGACGAAGATGCCGGGAGTCGCCGTGGCAATCGGCTGGTAAGGGCCGCGGACCTCTTGCGGGGCGTTCGGCTTGGGATCCCAGGAATCGAGCTGACTGAGTCCGCCGTATTGGTGGATGAAGATGCAAGACTTCGGTGGACGGGAGTTCGGCTGAGTGTCGGCTTGAAGAAGGGACGGCAGCCCGAGACCGAGACTGCCCAACACGCCCGCCCGCACAAGTCCGCGACGAGTCAGGCACTGCGCCGGTAAATGGTCCGTCAATCTCGGGCCGCGACGTTCCACAGGACAGCTTCACTGGAGTTCTGGTTTCCTACACTGGATTCCAAGTTACCCCAAGCCATCACGAATGAGAAGGGCATCCTTCCGGAGTGAGACACTGGGGAGCATGCCCCATTTGCGATCGACTCGCGAGATCGAAACCCGGAGTGCGATCCCCGATGGTCGCACCCCCGAACGATCCCCTGTAACCTGCACAACCATTCGGGGTATGTCTCCCGAGGCCATCATCCCTTTGCGCGGCGAGCGCAGAACTCATCTGTGTGAGTCGAACCATGAGTCTCAAGTTTCGCGTCATTCCGGGCCCCGGATCTCGTGGAAGTCGATGTTCAGGCGTTCGATCCAGGTGGTTCCAGTGATCTTCAGGTGTGAAATGGAGGACTGGCTCATCTGTCAATTCCTCCTGTGCCTGCATCACCCAGATGTGTGTGCATCTCAAACGTCGGTGAATTCGAAAACGTTTCGGTCTTTGACCCCGACGGGGTCTCGTCTCGTAGCCCAGGGTCGGCTGCGCAGCGGCAG